>CACXEX010000073.1 GCA_902766775.1 uncultured Ruminococcus sp.
AATGCCAACGAAGGGACATATTAAGCTTGAAGTGTACGCACTTGGAGTATGTCTTTTTGGCATACTCCTTTTTTGTTGTGTTTTTTCTCCGAAAGAATTTTATTTAAGGAGTAGTTTTGATGAAAACGAACGGTAAGAAAAATGCACTTGTTATGTGCGAATGTGCAATTATGATTGCACTTGCGGCAGTTTTAAGCTTTGTAAAAATCCTTGAACTTCCCTACGGCGGCAGTGTTACCGCATTCAGCATTGTTCCGATTGTAATTATCTCATATCGTCACGGTGTAAAATGGGGATTGCTTTCGGGATTTGTATTCAGCATTATTCAGCTTATTCAGGGAGCTTCAAACCTTTCATACGCAACTTCATTCTTGGCAGCCGTAACAATCATTCTCTTCGACTATGTAATTGCATTCACGGTTATCGGTCTTGCAGGCTTTCTCAGAAACAAGGTCAGCAATCCATCTGCCGCTGCCGTAACAGGCACGGTAGGAGTTTGTGCTTTGAGATATATCTGTCATGTAATTTCAGGCTGTACCGTATGGGCAGGTGTTTCAATCCCGTCAACCGACGGACTTCTCTATTCACTCAGCTACAACGCTACATATATGATTCCCGAAACAATAATTAATGCGGCGGCTGTATTCTGGCTTTTCGGCTGTCTTAACTTCAGAAGTGAAAAAATCAGCGTTGCAAAGAAAATTGAAAAGAACCTTACGGAAACAGTTTCGGCATCAATTTCAATTCTTTCACTTATGGTTGCCGTAATTATTGACGCTGTTGCAGTTTTTGCGTCACTTCAGAATCCCGACAGCGGTGTGCTTGATTTTTCACTCATTTCAAACACAAACTTCACACTTGTAGGCATTGTTTCGGCAATCGGAATTGTGCTTTGCGTAGTTTTTGCAATCATTGCAAAGGTTACTTCAAATTCAGCTAAAAAAGCTGCTTAAACAATCAGATATTCACGGTAAAACCTCTCAAACAGGGCTGACGGCATTGCTGTCGGCTCTGTTTTTTATTATGTAAACACAAGTTTAAAACGGGCATATTATGAAAATGAACAGCAATGTTCATAAGTATGAACAAAAAGGAGAATTAAATTGGAGATTAAAGAAATTATTTCTCAGCAGTACGGAATACCGAGTCTGCCAAAGAGAACAAGCGAAGCTATGGCATATGTTCCCTTTCAACAGTTTGACTCCCCGACATACAGCCCGTTGCAGGGACTTGAGTCGGGCACAATGTTCCCCGTTCTCAACAAACCATTCTACGGAAAGAAATGCGGTGAGGGACTTGACTGAGAGGGAAATTCTTTTAAAGAAAATTTCAACCTACGAATTTGCCGCACTTGACCTTCAGATTTATCTTGACACTCACCCACACGATACGGCAATGATACAAAAAATGAACGGTTTCAAAGAAAAGCTGAAACCGCTCGTTGAAGAATATGAAGAAAAATTCGGTCCTTTGAGAAAAAGTATGACAAGCACCAATATGTGGAGCTGGATTAAAGGACCGTGGCCGTGGGAAAACGAGGAGGATAACTGATGTTTGTCTATGAAAAAAAGTTACAGTACCCCGTCAATATTAAAAAGCCGAACGCAAAGCTTGCCAAGATTATCATAACGCAATACGGCGGTCCGCATGGCAAAATGTGATACATACTATTTCATAATGACATCTTTGTAGAAATCAACAAATGCATTAAGCGCATAAGATTTGTCGATAAATAAAATCTGATACAAAAACAAAATCCGTATGGAGAACAATCTTCATACGGATTTTTATATCTGTTTAAATATCCATTTCCTTATTTTCCCTGTAAGTTTTGAAGCCTACGGAATCGTAAAATTTTATTGCACCCTCGTTGAATTCCCACACATCAAGTTTCAGCTTGTCAAAACCTTTGTTTTTAGCCTCTCGTTTGCAGAAGTTTATAATCTTTGTTGCAACGCCCATTCTGCGGAAGTTTTCGTCAACTCCGAATTCTGCAATCTGATAGAATTTCCTTTGCAAATTGTACGGAGATTTCTCCTTGACTATGTATTCAACAGTTGCAAATCCGCAGACTGTATCGCCGTCAACGGCAACGATAACATCGGAATTTTCACCGTCAAAAACTTTATATACTATATCTTTCATCTCATCGCAGAAATCATCTCGGAATATATCAGGTCTGCCGTTTGAGTGAACCTTGTTGACCTGATAACGAATTTCATTCACACGCTCAAGTTCCGATTTTTTAGCATATCGTATTGTAAAGTCGGGCATATTGTCACATCCTTTTATTGCAGATTTGATAATCGGCTTTTGTGATTTCAAGTTCGATTATTTTGCAATCTTCTCCATTTTGTCGCTCATTTCTGTACTGCTGATGACGGGGATAAATTCAAAATCGGTGACATCTTCCCAATTTTCTGCCCATTTGTGCAGTAATTCCAAGCTGTCGCTTTCGTTAATCTGATAGCAGGTGTTTCCGTCCTCACTGACCCAGCTGTTGACATAGCGCACACCGTCAGGCATCATTCTGCCTTTTTCGTGAAATCTTTTATACACAGCCTCTTTGTCTTTGTATTTTTCTATTACCATATAAAGCATTAAAGTCACCTCGATATTGTGAAAACAATTACAATACTACACTCGGGCATAATATGTTTTTTGACATAACAAACTATCTACTCGAATTGGGTACGGCGGCTCGCCGTGCGGGCGTCCAATGAACGCCCCTACTGACAATACACAGTTTTTTCTACATCAAAACATTTTTGATAAACATAAGGTATCATCAAGCGGGCGGATGATATCCGCCCCTACGAGATTGTTCTTTTACAGAATTTTACTTCAATGATTTGCAATGCAAATAAATATGAATACGGTCGGGAACATTAAGTTTGTTATATGCAAAACTTTCCTCCCGACCGAAATTTTCAATTTCCCATTTTCAATTTTTAATTAAAGCGTAAGCTTAAATCATCCAATACCAATACTTGTCCTGATTATTTTCCGAAAGATCAGGGCTGAACTGGAGTTCGGGGTTTTTGATGCTTACTTTCATACCCTCGGTAATTGAGTTGACAATAAAGGCATTACCGCCGATTGTTGCGCCCTTGCCGATTACGGTTTCACCGCCGAGGATAGTTGTACCCGAATAGATTGTAACATTATCACGGATAGTAGGATGTCGTTTAACGCCCTTAAGCTGCTGACCTTTTCTTGTTGACAGCGCACCGAGTGTTACACCCTGATAGATTTTTACATTCTCGCCTATCTCGGTTGTTTCACCGATTACGATGCCTGTACCGTGGTCAATGAAGAAATACCTGCCGATTGTAGCACCGGGGTGAATATCAATTCCCGTAAGACCGTGTGCGTACTCTGAAAGGACTCTCGGAATCATCGGGATTTTAAGTTTCCACAATTCATGGGCAACTCTGTAAACCGTGATTGCAAAGAATCCTGGGTAGCAGAGAATGATTTCATCTGTACTGTATGCGGCAGGGTCGCCGTTAAAGGCCGCAACAACATCTGTTGCAAGATAATCACGGATTGACGGAATCTTTGAGAGAAACTCATAAACCAGCTTTTCTGACTTTTCCATAATCTCATCATATGAAAGGTCGTTGCACTTTTCACAACCCTTTAAAGCTTTTGCAATCTGCTTTTTGAGGTTGTACTGAATAAATTCTATTCTGTCGCCGACAATATAGCCGATGTATTCTTCCCTTACTCTGTTCTTGTCAAAGTAACCCGGGAACAACAGCTTGCGGATTTCCTCAAGCACCTGAATAAGCACCGATTTGTTGATAATGTTATCCTCCGAAAGTCTGCAAGTTTGTTCATGCTTTGAATAGCTTTCGAGAATTTCATTGACTGTCTTATTTATATTATCATTCATATGAATACTCCTTTTTCAAAATCCTGTTTAATTCACTTACGGGAAGTCCGACAACATTAAAATAATCGCCGTCAATCTTCTTTACAAGCAAAGAGCCCTTGCCTTGTATTCCGTATGCACCTGCCTTGTCAAAAGGCTCGCCTGTTGCGATATACTCCTCAATTTCAGAATCGGAAAGTTTAAAGAATTCAACAAGCGTTACATTGGAAAATGATTTTGCAACACCGTTTTTGACGGTACAACAACCCGTTATAACCTTGTGCTGTCTGCCCGAAAGCAGTCTTAACATATTCTCGGCATCTTCCCTGTTCTTAGGTTTGCCGAGCATTTTGCCGTCAACAAAAACTCCTGTATCACAACCGATTACAATGTCATTTTTATAGCCGTTTTTTGAAATATGCAATGCCTTTTTAGTGGCAAGATATTCGGGACGCTTTTCAAGCGGAACATTGTCCTCAACAGTTTCGTCAATGTCGGCAGGAACAATTTCAAAGTCAGTTGTTATAAAGCTTAAAAGCTCTTTTCTTCTGGGGGAAGCAGATGCAAGTACAATCATAATCTATCTCCGTAAAATTACTTTTGACTATTGTAACATAAAACCGAGATAAATAAAAGGTCATTATACGAAAAATACAAAATGTACAGCAATAATCAGCCACACCGTTAAAGGCAGTGCGTACGCTCCTATGTGCCTTGCTTATTGACAATAATTTTGTAAAGTGTTATATTTAAGAATAGCGGTAACCCGCATTAAATAAGCACAATTCAATGAAAGGAAATGAAATATATGGCTAACGTTAAGCTTCCTGTTCCCGTAACTCTTCTCACAGGTTATCTCGGTGCAGGTAAAACTACTCTTATCAATCATGTCCTCGGCAATCAGGAGGGCTACAAGTGTGCCGTTATCGTAAACGATATCGGTGAAGTAAACATTGACGCAGAGCTTATTCAGAAGGCCGGCGTTGTTACTCAGAAAGACACAAACCTTGTTCCGCTTACAAACGGCTGTATCTGCTGTACTTTAAGCGTTGACCTTATCAATCAGATTACAGACCTTGTAAAGTCAGGCAAGTTTGACTACATTCTCATTGAGGCAAGCGGTATTTGCGAACCCCTTCCGATTGCACAGTCAATCTCCGTTCTTGAGGGCGACAAGGAAAACAATATTCCCGAACTCGTTCGTCTTGACAACATTGTTACAGTTGTTGACGCACTTCGTATGGCAACAGAATTTGGTTGCGGCGATGACCTTCTCAAGGAAGATGTTGACGAAGAAGATGTTGAAAGCCTTCTTATTCAGCAGATTGAGTTCTGTTCAACAATCGTTCTCAACAAGGTTGACAAGGTAACAGAGGAACAGCTCAAGAGAGTTAAGGCTATGATCAAGACACTTCAGCCAAAGGCAAGAATCATTGAGTCAAAGTTTGGCAAGGTTGAAGTTAAGGATATTCTCGATACAAAGTGCTTTAATTTTGAAGAAACAGCCGCATCAGCTGGTTGGGCTCAGATTTATGATAAGGACGAAGACGATGAGGATACAGACCGCCACGGTCATCATCACCATCATCACCACCACGATGAAGATCACGACGAACACGAGCATCACGACCATGATCACGATGAGGACGGTCTTGACCACTCTCATTGCGACCACGAACACGGTCATTGCTGTCACCACGACCACGATCACGAGGACGGCGAAGAAGAATACGGTATCGGTTCATTTGTTTACCACCGCATTCGTCCTTTCAATCAGGACAAGCTTCAGCAGTTTGTTGAGAACTGGCCAAAGAGCGTAGTTCGTGCAAAGGGTGTTCTCTGGTTTGATGACAAGAGAGACGATGTTTATGTATTTGAGCAGGCAGGCGTTCAGATTACTGCAACAGAGCAGGGCAAGTGGCTTGTCGCATTCCCTAAGAAACAGCAGAAACTCTATCTTGCAGAGTATCCGGATATGGCTGAAAAGTGGGACGAAAAATACGGCGACAGAGAAATCAAGCTTGTATTCATCGGTCAGCATATGGACAAGCACGCAATTATTGATGCGCTTGACAAGTGCCTTTCAGACTGATAAAATTTCATAAAAATTTATGGGCAGCGGGAATTCCGTTGCCCTTGTTTTTTATACGCAACAAAAAGCAGCAGTCCGAATTGGACTGCTGAAATTTTTGCATTTATCAATTGAACCTTGACAGGAATGCCTGCGTTCTTGGATTCTGCGGATTATTGATTACCTGTTCGGGAGTACCCTCTTCGGCAATTACACCGTCAGCCATAAAAATAATCTTGTCGGCAACATCTCTTGCAAACTCAATTTCGTGAGTTACAACAATCATTGTGCTGTCGGAAGTTTTAAGACTGCGGATAACATTAAGCACCTCGCCCGTAAGTTCTGGGTCAAGTGCGGAAGTCGGTTCGTCAAAGCAGAGAACATCGGGATTGAGTGCAAGCGCTCTTGCGATTGCAACACGCTGTTGCTGACCGCCGCTGAGATTGCAAGGATAGGACTCGCTCTTTTCGGAAAGTCCTACCTTTTCGAGCAAAGATTTTGCATTGCTCTTTATGATTTCAAGAGCCTCTTTATAGCTCTTTGCACCCATATATTCGCCTGTCTGCTTTATCTGCTCTTTTGCGGCAAGCTTTGGTGCAAGCATAATATTTTCGATTACGGTATACTGTGGAAACAGGTTGAACGACTGGAACACAAGTCCAAAGTGAAGTCGTCTTTTTCTGATTTCGCTGTCGCTCTTTGCAGTGCTGTCATTGCTGTCAAAAAGCACTTCGTCATCAACGGAAATTTTACCGTTGCTCGGGGTTTCAAGGAAGTTAAGGCATCTCAAAAGTGTTGTCTTGCCCGAACCCGATGAGCCGATAATTGCAAGAACCTCGCCCTTTTCAAGAGAAAAGCTGATATCTTTCAAAACCTCTGTTTTGCCGTAGCTTTTACGGATGTTTTCAACATTTAACAAAGACATAACCTTTCCCCCTTAACCCTTGTAGTAATCGAGCTTTTTCTCGATGAATGAGAAAAGCAATGTGAGAATTCCGCAGAATGCGAGGAAGAATACTGCCGAATAGAAAAGCGGCCAGATGAGTCCCTGCATTGAGAAGTCCTTTGCTCTCATAAGAATTTCCGGAATTGCAATAACGCTTGAAAGCGAAGTATCTTTTACAAGAGTGATAATTTCGTTGCCCATAGGTGCTGTGATTTTCTTTACAACCTGCAAAAGCACAACTTTGAAGAAAATCTGACCTTTTGTCATACCAAGCACCTGACCTGCCTCATACTGTCCCTTTGGAACAGACTCGATACCGCCACGGAAGATTTCCGAAAAATATGCGGCATAGTTGATTATAAAGGCGATGAGTGCGGCATTCATTCGTGCAAATGTCACGCTGCCGTTTGACACAAGCGGCGGAACATAGAATACTACAAAAAGCTGGAGCATCAGCGGAGTACCTCTGATTATCCACACAAATGTTTTTGTCAACCATTTTAACGGCTTAAATTTTGACATTGAACCCATTGAAATAATAAGTCCGAGCGGAATTGCCGCAAGCAGGGTTACTATGAAAATTATACAGTTTTCGCCAAATCCCTGAAGCAACTGTTCACTTACATTAAAAAATTGATCCATTTTATATACCACTCTATCCAAGTATTTTCAGTTTTGCATATAGCGAAATATATGCACACTTTAAACTCATAATCCTAAAAAAGCACAATGGGCGAACATAGTCCGCCCTGTATGTACAAACTTATTTTAATTAAATTATTTCTTTTTTACAAGGAGAAGGTCCTGAAGGCTGTACTTCTCTGCAATCTTTTCAAGTGTACCGTCATCGGCAACTGCCTGAATTGCATCGTTGAGTTTTTTAAGTGTCTCAGGGCTGTCCTTGCGAAGTGCAATACCGTACTGCTCAGGTGAGAAGTCCTTACCCTCAACAACCTTGAGGTCAGAATAGTCTGAACCACTCTTGAGTGTACCGATTGACATTACATAGTCGATAACCGCAACATCTGCTGTGCCTGACTTAACCTCGAGAAGAGCCTTAGCCTGTGCGTCAACAGAAACATACTTTGCACTTGAGAAGAACTTGTCTGTCTGAGCAACAGTTTCACCTGCTGACTTCTTCTCTGCAACAACTGTCTTGTCCTTGAGGTCATCGGCTGACTTGATTTTGTCTGCAACATCAGACTTTGCAACCATAACCTGCTTGTTCTCCATATAAGGAGTTGAAATATCCATTGTTGACTTTCTGTCATCATCAATTGTAAGGCCGTTCCAAATGCAGTCGATTGTCTTTGAGTTAAGCTCTACCTCTTTTGAATCCCAGTCAATTTTCTGGAACTTTGGAGTAACGCCCATTTTCTTGCAAACTGCCTCTGCGAACTCAGTTTCAAAACCTGTAAGCTTGCCGTCTGCATCAAGGTAATTCATCGGCTCAAAATATGTAACACCGATAACAAGCTCACCCTTGTTTGAGATATAATCCCAGTCTGTTGCAGAAGAACCGCAACCTACAAAAATTGACGCTGACATTGCACCTGCAAGAAGTAATGAAAGTAACTTTTTCTTTTTCATAATAAATCCTCCGTAATCTAATATACTCTCTTCCTATGTTCTGCAAATCATCTTGCAAAACAACCTTTGTATATTATACATTAGTGTGTTAGCAAAGTAAAGTGTTTTCAGGAAATTTGCCGAAGAATTTTCTGCCAATTGCGGGCATATTATTGCATAAAAGAATTATTCTTTCAAGAGGTGATTAATTTGTCGGAAAATTTCAATCAAAATCACTTTGCGGCGGCATATATAAGAGTGTCAACCGAAAATCAAACTGAGCTTTCACCGTCAAGTCAGCTGAAAATCATCAGAAAATTTGCTGATGAAAAAGGTTATCTGATTGATGAAGAATTTATTTTTCGTGACAACGGAATTTCGGGAAGATATGCCGACAAGCGACCTGAATTCAACCGAATGATAAGCCTTGCAAAGCAAAAGCCTCCCCCATTTTCAGCCGTACTTGTGTGGAAATTTTCCCGATTTGCACGCAATCAAGAGGAAAGCATTTTCTACAAATCGCTGTTGAGAAAAAACGGAATTGAGGTTATAAGCGTGTCCGAACCCGTTGATGACGGCCCTTTCGGCAAGCTGATTGAACGCATTATAGAATGGTCGGACGAATACTATTCTATTCGGCTTTCGGGTGAAGTAAGACGAGGTATGACCGAAAAAGCAGAGCGTGGCGGCATCGTCAGCATTGCACCTTTTGGCTATAAAGTGACAGATGGAAAGCTTGTGGTTGACGCCGAAAAAGCACGGATTGTCAGTAAAATTTTTGCCGATTTTTTGGATAATAAAGATATAAATATGATTTGTGACAACTTGAACTCAGCAAAAATTAAAACTTCAAAAGGCAATAATTGGGATTGCCGTGCCGTTGAATATATTCTGCAAAATCCCGTTTATATCGGCAAAATCAGGTGGAATCCAATCTGCAAAACGGGCAGAGATTTCCATAACGAAAATTTGATAATTTCAAACGGCATTCACGAACCGATTGTTGATGAAGTAGTTTTTGAACAAACAAGGCAAATATTATTTTTGCAAAGAATAATAAATAGAGAACATTCCCATAAACAAACCGAAATTAGACACCTTATTCAAAATCTTGTCAAGTGTTCAAACTGCAACTCAACCCTCGTTCCGATTAAAAATAATTTTCTCCAATGCTCCGCCTACATTCACGGCAACTGCCATTCATCGCACAGCGTAAGAATTGAAAAGATTGAAAAAGTTGTAATTAAAGCAATCAATATTCTTATAAATAATAATTTAATTAATGATGCTTTCACGATTAAAGAAAATTATCCCTTAAAAACGCAAAACAACTTTCTATCCATAATTATAAAAAAAATAATTTTTGACCGCAAAGCCTCCCACCTCAACATATTTCTCAGTCAAAGTAAGTAACATTCTGCCATACGGCGGTCCGGA
>CACXEX010000074.1 GCA_902766775.1 uncultured Ruminococcus sp.
AGACTTCATTCAGAGGCGACAATATCGAAATTGCCGTAAAATGTGACGGAGGCACGGTTTATGCGTACAGAGGACTTGACGAAACTCCGATTACCGTCGGGGAAAAGGTCAATGTATTTCTTTATCGGCTTTTCATTACTAAAGGCGATGTGGTTCAGATTCTCCGTAACAAATCACTTCAGGAAGAATCGGTTATCATCTAATCTGTTTAATCACGATATCAACTGTAAAAAATCCTATAAAAACAAGCAAAGCACCGAGGGTAAATTCTCTCGGTGCTTTGCTTTGTTAAAAATAATATTTATTTAATCAAATCCTTAATAACTTCACCGGCTATGATAAGACCTACTACTGACGGAACAAATGCGGTACTGCCGGGAACCTGTCTGCGCTGGGTGCATTTCCTCTTTGTGCCGGGAGGACAAATGCAATGCGTTTTACAGCTGATTGCCATATCGTCAACGGGTGTGATAGGCTTTTCTTTTGAATAAACAACTTTCAGCTTTTTGATACCTCTCCTTTTGAGTTCATATCTCATAACTCTTGCAAGAGGGCAGACGGATGTTTTGTAAATGTCGGCAACCTCAAACGCTGTCGGATCAAGCTTGTTGCCTGCACCCATTGAACAGATGATAGGCGTCTTGGTTTTGTCAGCCTGCATAACAAGCTCGATTTTGCCTGTTACCGTATCAATTGCGTCAACAACATAATCGTATTTTGAAAAATCAAAATTTTCCGAAGTTTCGGGTGTGTAGAATGTCTGATGTTTGTTGATGATTATGTCGGGATTAATGTCCTTGAGCCTTTCCTCCGCAACATCAACCTTGTATTTGCCAACTGTTTTTCTTGTTGCAAAAATCTGGCGGTTAATATTTGTAAGGCACACCTTGTCATCATCAATAAGGTCAAGCTCGCCGACTCCGCTCCTTGCAAGAGCTTCTGCTGTGTATCCGCCTACACCGCCGATTCCGAAAATTGCAACCCTTGATTTTGAAAGCTTGTCCATAGCCTCTTCACCGAGCAAAAGCTGTGTTCTTGAAAACTGATTAAGCATAAAAACGCTCCTTAAAACATATTCAAATCATTTACTATTCCTATCGGTACAATAAGTATTTAAATCGGAATAAAACTCCCGCTGTTTGGTGACGGGAGGTATCTCTGTATAGTTTATATTGTAATCACCGTTTTTGTCAAGCAAAACCCGAAAATTATTGACATAGAATGTCGAATGTAGTATAATCAAAACATACCAAACAGATAGGTTTAGTGGTAAAATAACAAACAAACTTTAAATTGACAACAACTGTCGGCAGTAATAAAATAACTTTAAAAGTGTATTTTACTGCCGGATTTTATTTGTATCGGAGCGAAACTTTTATGTACTGCATAAGCATAAGTCACAAAACTTCAAATGTGTCTGTGAGAAAGAAACTGGCTTTTTCCGATGAGCGAAAAAAGGCTTTTCTTGACGAACTTTTTTATTCGGAAAATATCAGCGAGTGTATGATTCTTTGCACCTGCAACAGAACCGAGGTTTATTTTTGCGGTGACGAAACATCTGTGAAAACGGTTGAAACCGTCCTGTCTGATTTTTCGGGAATTGACTTTGACGAGCTTAAAAAGTACATCTATCTTTTCTACGGTGACAAGGCTTTGCTCCACCTTTTCAGAGTGGCAGGCGGAATTGAATCAATGGTAATCGGTGAGGATGAAATCCTCGGTCAGCTAAAGCGAGCCTATGCCTTTGCAAAGGACAACGGCACGGTTGCCTATGAACTTAATATGTGCGTTCAGGCGGCTGTTGCCTGCGCCAAAAAAATCAAGACCGAAACCGCCCTTTCAAAAACATCAGTTTCCGTTGCAACTCTTGCGTCAAATGAGGCGGCGAAATTGAAAGACGGTGAACTGAATGTCCTTGTAATCGGCGCAACAGGCAAGGTCGGCTCAACCGTTATGAAAAACCTATTGTCGCACAAGGGAGTCAGCGTTACCGTGACTTCACGAAAGCATAAAGCCGAAACTGTTTTTGAAAATACAGATGCGAATGTGATTGATTACGACGAAAGATACAAAGCCTTTGACTTTGCAGACTGCGTAATCAGCGCCACAAGTGGACCGCATTATACGGTTACATATTACGATTTGAAAAACAATATAAAAACCGAAAAATCACGGCTGTTCATTGACCTTGCCGTGCCGCCCGATATTGATGAAAATGTTGAAAAAATCAGCGGTGCAAGGCTAATTAATATTGACTACATAAAACAGCTTGCAAGCGAGAACAATGCTCTCAAACTCGACAGCGTTGAAAGTGCAAAAGAGATAATTTCTGAGGAGATTGAGACTTTGAAAAAAGACCTTGCCTTTCACGAATTTCTGCCGTGTATGCAATCTGTAAAAAACGCAATGCCGTCCGATTTTTCGGAAAAATTTATTTATAAGCTGAAATCCGATGTTTCGGCAGAAGAATTTGCAAGAATCCTTGAAATTTACAGAAAGTGCGGAGAGAACAACTAATGGCATACTTCCCGTTTTATATTGATATTGAAAATAAAAAAATACTCGTAGTCGGCGGCGGGACGGTCGCATTCCGAAAGATTGAAAAGCTTACACCGTTTTCGCCCGACATAACCGTTGTTGCTCCGAAAATTTGCGATGAAATCAGGGCTTTGAATGTAAAAATCATTGACCGCAAGTTTTGCGACAGCGACCTTGACGGTGCTTTTTGCGTTATCAGTGCAACAGATGATGAAACGCTCAACGGCAGAATTTTTCAGCTTTGCAAGGAGAAAAATATTCTTGTCAACACCGTTGACGACAGGGAAAAATGCGGATTTATTTTTCCTGCAATTGCAAGCAAAAACGGCATAACCGCAGGAATCACAACATCGGGCAAAAGTCCGATTTACGCAAAATATCTTAAAGAGCTTTTTACGGGAATACTTGAAAGTATGAACGAAAACACAACCGAGGTTTTGTGGAAATACCGCCCTATAATTAAAGAAAGAGTTGAAAAGGAAGATGACCGAAAGAAGATTTTTGAACAACTTCTTTCGCTTTGCCTTTCGGGACTTGAACCCGATGAAAAAACTGTTGAAAAATTGATTGAGGAATACGGAAAATGACGATAAAAATCGGAACAAGAAAAAGCAGGCTTGCCCTTGCACAAACAGAAATGTTAATAAAAACGCTGAAAAACCGTTTTCCAAATGCTGAAATTGAAACGGTTTATATCTCAACAACGGGCGACAAAACGCTTGACAAAACGCTTGCAACTTTAGGCGGAAAAGGTGTGTTCATCAAGGAACTTGAAATGTCGCTTTTGAGCGGAGAAACAGATGTTGCCGTTCACAGCGCAAAGGATTTGCCGACAGAAATTGCAGACGGACTTGAAATTTCCGCCGTGTTGCCACGGGGCAGTTTCGGCGATGTTTTTGTCACACGCAATGATTTTGAAATCAAGGATGGTTTTGTAATCGGAACAGGCAGTTTAAGGCGAAAACTTTTTGCGGAGAAAATCTATCCTAATGCAAAATTCAAAGACATAAGGGGCAATGTTGACACCCGACTTAAAAAGTTGCTGAACGGTGAGTACGATGCCCTTGTGCTTGCAAAGGCAGGTCTTGAAAGGCTTGACCTCTATAACGGTGAAGGTTACACGGTAACTCCGTTTGATACCGAAGAATTTCTCCCTGCTCCGTGTCAGGGAATTGTTGCGATTGAAAGCAGAAAGAACAGCGAAGTTTCAAAAATGCTCGCTGAAATCAGCGACAAAAATACAATGCTTTCGTTTGAAACCGAAAGACAGGTTTTGCACAGCCTCAATGCAGATTGTTCAACTCCTGTTGGTGCAATTTCAAAGGTTGAAAACGATAGAATAACGCTTTCTCTGTCTGCCGATTGTAAAAAAACAGTCAGCGGAACAGATGAAATTTCAAACAGAATCGAACTTGCAAAAAGGCTGGTGAGCAAAATTGAGTAACGGAAGAGTGTATATTGTCGGCGCAGGATGCGGCGATTTTGACCTGATAACCTTGCGTGGTGCGGAGTATATCAGACATTGCGATGTGCTTGTTTACGACAGCCTTATTGATGTGTCATTGCTCGGTTTTGCACCCGAATCGGCGGAGAAAATCTGCGTTGGAAAGCGTTCGGGCAGACACAGCGAAAAGCAGGAAAATATAAACGAAATCCTCGTTGAAAAGGCGAGAGAGGGCAAAACGGTTGTCCGTCTTAAAGGCGGCGATCCATTCGTGTTCGGCAGAGGCGGAGAGGAGATTGAAAGCCTCAAAAGTGCCGATATTCCGTTTGACATTGTACCAGGAATTTCATCCTCAATTGCCGTTCCCGAACTTGCGGGAATCCCCGTAACACACAGAAATCTGAGCCGAAGTGTTCACATAATCACGGGACACACGGCACAGGACACCTTGCCCGAAAATATAAAGAAGTGTGCCGACACTGACGGAACGCTTGTCTTTCTTATGGGGCTGAGAAAACTCCCCGATATTGTGGAAAATCTCATTCAGAACGGTAAATCGGAGGATACTCCCGTTGCCGTTGTGTCAAACGGCGCTTGTGCAAAAAATCAGACCGTGAGGGGAACTCTATCGACAATCTGCGAAAATGTTAAATCCGCAGAAGTTGTTCCGCCTGCCGTTATAGTGGTTGGTGAAACCGCAAAATTTGACTTTGCCCCCACAATTACAAGACCGCTTAAAAATATTTCCGTTACCGTTACAGGTACAAGAAAACTCTCTGACAAGCTTGGCAAAATGCTCACGCTCTCGGGTGCAGAGGTCAAAAGACACGACCTTTTAAAGGTGATTGAATATCGTGACAACGAAGTTTTTGACAATGCAATAAACGGTATTGACGGCTACGATTATGTGGTGCTTACGAGTATGAACGGTGCTGAAATTTTTATGAGCCGACTGCGTAAGCTGAAAAAGGATATCCGCAGTTTTGCAAATGTAAAGTTTGCGGTGATAGGCTCGGGAACGGCGGCTGTGCTTGAAAAGTACGGAATTTTTGCCGATTATATCCCGAATGTCTACACAACCAGTGAACTTGGAATTTTGCTTGCAAAAACGGTGAAAAACGGCGAAAAAGTATTGATTCTTCGTGCCGAAAACGGTTCGCCCGAACTCACCAAAATTTTGGCTGATAACAACATTGACTTTGACGATGTCAAAACATATGACATTCAGCTTGAGAAAAAGCAGGACAATTCCGTTGTTGATACCGACTTCATCACATTTGCGAGTGCCTCGGGTGTGAACACATTTTTTGACGGCGGAGCAACTATTTCAGACAGAACTTCCGTTGTCTGCATAGGCGAAATTACGGCCGAGGCACTTGAAAGTCACGGTGTAAATTCGTTCAAGATTGCCAAAACGAAGGATACAGACGGAATTTTGAAAACTATTATCAAGGAAGTAACTTTGAAAGAAGGATAAATATATGAGAAGATTCAGAAGATTAAGAGCGGGCGAGCAGATTCGCAGTCTTGTTCGTGAAACGAGAATTGACAAGGGCGATTTGATTTACCCGATTTTCATTGCAGAGGGCGAAAATATTAAGAAGCCCGTTGATTCAATGCCGAATGTCTACCAGTATTCGCTCGACAGAGCAGACGAAATTCTTAAAGAAATTGAAAACAGCGGCATTGCAGGACTTCTTATTTTCGGAATTCCAAAGCATAAAGACGAGCTTGCAACATCTGCTTATGACGATAACGGTGTAACTCAGAACGCAATCAGATACATAAAGAAAAACTATCCGTCACTCCTTATCGTTGCCGATGTTTGTCTTTGTGAATACACAAGTCACGGTCATTGCGGTGTTGTTTGCGGTCACGAAATTCTCAATGACGAAACGCTTCCGCTCCTCTCAAAAATGGCTGTCAGCCTTGCAAAAGCAGGTGCGGATATCATTGCTCCTTCAGATATGATGGACGGCAGAGTGTCTGCAATCAGAAACGCACTTGACGAAAACGGACTCATCAACACTCCGATTATGTCATACAGTGCAAAATTTGCCTCGGGCTATTATTCACCGTTCCGTGACGCCGCAGAATCTGCTCCCGAATTTGGCGACAGAAAAAGCTATCAAATGGATTACGCAAACGGCAAAGAGGCCCTGCGTGAAATTGCAGACGATATTGACGAGGGTGCGGATATGGTTATGGTCAAGCCTGCACTTGCATATCTCGATATCGTAAAAGCCGCAAGTGAACGCTTTGACCTTCCGCTGGTAGCCTATAATGTAAGCGGTGAGTACGCAATGGTCAAGGCGGCTGCTGAAAAAGGCTGGATTGACGAAAAGAAAATTGTGTGCGAAAATATGATTGCAATTAAGCGAGCGGGTGCGGATATCATCATAACATACCACGCGCTTGATGTTGCAAAATGGATTGACGAATTTTACAAATAGGGAAGTGCTTTTATGAATACAACTCAAAGCGAAAAGCTATACGCACAGGCGCTTGACTTTATGCCCGGCGGTGTGAACAGTCCTGTCCGTGCGTGCCGTTCGGTCGGAAGAACTCCGCTTTTTATCGACCGTGCAGAGGGTTCTAAAATTTATGATGTTGACGGAAACGAGTTCATTGACTATATCTGCTCATGGGGACCGAATATCCTCGGTCACAAACAGCCTGATGTTATCAAGGCCGTGACTTCTGCCTGTCAGAACGGACTTACATTCGGTGCGTGCCACAGCGGAGAAATTGAACTTGCCGAGCTTATCCGCAAAAATATGCCGTCAATTGAAATGCTCCGACTTGTAAATTCAGGCACAGAGGCGGTTATGAGCGCAATCCGTGCCGCAAGAGGCTTTACAAAAAGGGATAAAATTGTAAAA
>CACXEX010000075.1 GCA_902766775.1 uncultured Ruminococcus sp.
ATTAATACTTACTTGTAATTAAACAAGGTTGACAACAATCTTCTGAATCTCAGTCGCATCAGCAATATTGATTACACCGTCGTGATTTACATCAGCCTTGATAAGTGAAATTTTTGAAAGTTTTTCAAGGTTTACAATCTGCTTCTGAACAACAGTTGCGTCAATAACTGAAACTGTGCCGTCAAGATCTACATCTCCGACTGCGTAGTTTTCTGCAAGTCGGTCAGTCATATCGTAGAGCGAAGTTTTGCCGTTTACAAGACGATCAAATGAAACAAAAGCATAGAAACCCTGTTCTGTTGCCATCTGGTTGTATGTTGTATCTGTATGACCAAAGCCGTCCTCGGCTGAGAAACTCATAATTGCATCAATAAGTGTGTTACCGTTTTTAATAAATCTCTCATCCTTGGTCGGGTCGATTCCGAGGCTTGTGAGTGCAACAAGAACCTGTGCGCAGCTTTCACTGTTTACAGAGCCCCATGATGCATAACCACCATTTTCGTTCTGTGCATTTGACATTACTGTAAGTGCCTTATCAACAGCTGCTTTAACATCACTGTTTGTTGAATAGTAAGGAGCGAGAGACTGAATAGCCATTCCTGTCATATCAGGGTCTGCTGATGTACCGGAGAATGCCCAGCCGCCGTTTTCTACCTGTGCGTTAAGAATTGTGTCAATAAGTTTTTCTCTTGTTGTAGGATTTGTTGCATCTGTCTGTGGAATTGAATAGTCTCCTGAATCAAGTGCAATGAGGGCAAAAATAGGACCGTTGATGCCCTGTTTCTTAACATAATCCATATCTGCAAGGGGTTCGAGAAGATTATATGATGCAACATTTGTTACATCCTTGCCGATTGCTGTAAGAGCAAGGATAACTCTTGAATTGTCTGTTGATTTAGTTCTATGAAGCTTCGCTGAGCCTTTTTCTTCTACATACTTAACTGCGTTCTGGTAGTAACCTTCGGCAATTTCATCTGTAATTTTACCGGCTCTTGCGAGACCGATAACAGTCCATTCACCGCCTACGGATGAAACAGTAGGTGTAGCCTGTGAAGAGAGATGTTTTGCAACTTCGTCAATTTTGTTTGAAACTGTATCAGCAACAGAAGGAGCGTATTTTACTGTAAATGTATATACAGTACCGCCCTCACCTGAATTCATTGAAGGCCATGCAGAATCACCGCAACCGATGATGATTTTGTCGCCGTCAGAAACGTTTACGCTCTGGCCTCTCTTGTAAACTACGCTATCATCAGACGGAACATATTCGTTCTTATATTTTCTTGTCTGGAAGTTTTTGTTAGTTGCAGTAGGAACTACATTTACATCAGCTGACGGAGTGTCAATCGTGAGTGTGTAGTCTGTAACTGACGGGTCAAATTCGCCTGAAAGCTCAGCACCTGTGATTTCAACTGACTTAACAGTTGTGTCATTATTGCTCCATGAACCGCCAAGGTCATCACCGTAGCTTAGAGTGTACTGAATATCAATTTCGTCACCGCTCTCAAGTGTGCCGTCTGCTACTGTAAAAGCGGCAAAACCTGAATTTGTGAACCAGTCATTAAGAGTTCCCATCCAGCCGCTCATATAACCGCCGTCGAATTCTCCAAGACCATTGATTGATGAAATATAACCACTTTCGGCGCCTTCCTGTGTGTAACCGTGATTAGAAAGAGCTTCCATTACGGCGGACATCATTGTTGTGTCATCGTTGATGCTAACCCATTCATCAACGAGTGTGCCGTCCCACGGAGCACCGTTTTCAACAGAGTATGTATCATTTCTGACAATTACTCTTACTTTTCCGTCTTCAGCTGCGTTTACTGAAAGAGAAATCGTCATAAATGACGAAATCATCATTACAGAAAGCACAATTGAGAGGATTTTCTTTAAAGATTTGTTCATTTTGGTTTCCTCCATATGTGAAATATATCGAAAGGCAAAATAAAAGCCTTCCGTTTTGGAAGGCACAACAAACTAATCCATATAACATAAAAAATAAAAAGCCCATATGGATAACGGTCGGCTGCACCTCTTCCTTGTCCAAGATTTGCAAAATCCGAGGCATACGGATAGCGACCTGACTTATGGCATTGCCAAATACAGTAATGACTGTTGCTTCGGATTCTCACCGAATTCTCTATTACCTACTCTGCAAAAAGCATTTTGAACCGTAAACCCATAATATTAAATTAAGTTATCTAGTCTGCACTTCATTATAACACCTGATTATAATTGTGTCAATTATTTTGGATTTTACAGCTATTAGTGTTACTATTTGTCGGATATAGATTTTACTTATATCAACTGGCTGTGCTTTTTGGTAACTGACCAGCTAATGGTGAATATGCTGTTAATAAAAAAGTTGAAATCGGTGAATCAGATGAAAGAAAAATGTTCGCTTGACAAGCTGCCGATTGGAATTACAGGAATTGTTGACCGCGTAAACTGCAATGAAAATATTAAGAACAGAATATTTGATTTCGGCATTATGGAAAACAGTCTTATAGTTCCTCTATTTTCAAGTCCGTTCGGTGATCCGTCTGCGTATCTCGTAAAAAATGCTGTTGTTGCACTGAGAAAGAATGATTGTAAAGATATTATTGTCACTCCTGTGTAAAAGGAGGTTTTTTATTGTTTTCAACGGATAAATCATCTTTGAAGGATACGGATATTTCAAATTGCGATTACAAAATTTCTCTTGCAGGTAACCCTAATGTCGGTAAAAGCACAATTTTTAATGAACTTACTGGACTAAGACAACACACGGGAAACTGGACAGGAAAGACTGTTGAGTTTGCCCGTGGATCTTGTAAAATCAATGATGCTGAATTTTGTGTTACGGATTTACCGGGATGTTATTCTTTGCTATCATTTTCCGGGGAAGAAGTTGTAACCCGAGAATGTCTTACTAAAAACCGAAACGATTGTGTTGTGATTGTGGTTGATAGCGGTGTGATTGAAAGAAACCTTTCATTTGCATTGCAGGTTTTGTCTGTTCAGAAAAATGCCGTGTTATGTCTTAATCTTTGTGATGAGGCAGAAAAGAACGGAATAAAAATAGACTGCGATGAGTTATCGCTAAACCTTGGAATACCTGTTGTAAGAACTTGTGCAACAGGTAAAAAAGGTATTGACGAATTAAAACAAAAGATTTATGAGGTTTGCAGCGGAAAAATAAAATGTTTTTCGGTTAATAGGAATTTTGAAGGAATTGACATACTGTCAGAAAAAAATTACGAACAAAATATTGAAAAACTTTCACAAATCAGCAAAAAAATTTCCTGTGCTTGTGTCAAATACGAAAAGACAGACCTTAACCGCCGCACAAAAAAACTTGATAAAATACTTACAAGTAAAGTTACCGGAATACCGATTATGCTCGCAATGCTTGGTGTGCTGTTTTGGATAACCGTTACGGGTGCAAATTATCCGAGTGAATGGTTAAGCTGTTTGTTTGGCTTTGTTAAAGAAAAGTTGTATATCCTTTTCGAAATTTTACATGCCCCCGATGTTGTCACGGGACTTTTGATTGACGGCGTCTATACGACGCTGTCGTGGGTGGTTTCTGTAATGCTGCCGCCTATGGCTATTTTCTTTCCATTATTTTCTCTTATTGAGGATTCGGGATATTTGCCGAGAATTGCATTCAATCTTGATAAGTATTTTTCAAGGTGCGGTGCTCACGGAAAGCAGAGCCTTTCAATGGCAATGGGGCTTGGCTGTAATGCCTGCGGAGTTACGGGGTGCAGAATTATTGAGTCGCCAAAGGAACGGCTGATTGCAATTTTAACGAACAATTTTATGCCTTGTAACGGACGGTTTCCTACAATTATTGCATTGCTGCTTATGTTCTTTGCAGGTACAGCATTTACGCTAAGCAGTTCGCTTGAAGTAGCGGCGTTATTGATTGGAATAATAGTTTTTTGCGTTTTAATTACACTTTTGGTATCTAAATTGCTTTCAGTAACAATATTGAAAGGTGAACAGTCGGGATTTGTCCTTGAACTTCCACCATACAGAAAGCCGCAAATTTTGAAAACTATTGTCCGTTCGCTTTTGGACAGAACATTATTTGTTTTAGGAAGAGCGGTTGCGGTTGCCGCTCCTGCAGGAGCGATAATTTGGATTCTTGCAAATGTGCATATAAGCGATGTTTCAATCTTGAAATATTGTACTGATTTTTTAGATCCGTTCGGCAGATTTATCGGAGTTGACGGTGTTATAATAATGGCATTCATACTCGGCTTTCCCGCCAATGAAACCGTTATTCCGATTATAATTATGTCATATATGGCAAGCGGTACTCTTGTGTATTATTCAAGTTATGACCAGCTGTTTCAGCTTCTCAGTATGAACGGGTGGACTATTACAACGGCGGTTTGTACAATTATTCTCTGCATACTTCATTATCCGTGTTCAACAACCTGCTTGACAATAAAAAAAGAAACAGGCAGCCTTAAATGGACACTTGTTTCTATGGCTTTACCTACTGCAATGGGAATTGTGCTCTGTATGATTACAGCAGGCATTATGCGATTATTTTAAGTCAATTACTTCAAAATCATCGGGAACAAATATATTTCCGTTGAAAACTGTTCTTGTTTCTGCAGTATATGTTTTTTTGCGTGTCTGAAGTGTTTCATCCTCAGTATGATACAGAATAAGATTTTTTACAAAAAGACTTTCTGCAAGTTTTCCTGCATCAAGTGCTGTGCTGTGAAATTTTTCGTACGGCTTGAAAATATCTTTTTGACTGTAAAGGCAGAACGCTTCACACATAAGATAGTCGCTGTTTTGAACAAATTTTCTGCACTTTTCATTGAACGGTTCATCTCCAAGACAGGTAAGAACTTTTCCTGATGGGAAAACAGCCTTGAATCCGAATTGCTTTGTCTTATTTGAAAATATGTCAAAAAAAGTTAGAGAAATATTTCCTGCGTTTTTCTTCTCTCCGTTTTTAACTTCGTTTATAAAAATTTTTGTATTGATGTTTTTGAGAAATTTCGGTGCAAGTGTGTGATTACAGATTGCGGTGATTGAATCAACACATTCATCGTGACAGTAAATATTAAAATTACCGTCATATTTTCCAGAATTCATAAGAGCACTTATTTGCCTTATTACCCACACTGCACCTAAAATGTGGTCTGTGTGAGAGTGAGTGATAAACATTGTCTTTATGTCGTTCCAAGCCACTCCCGATTTTTTGATTGCAGACAATATTCCGTTTCCACCGCCTGCATCAACAAGAAGATAGTCGTTATTGAATTTCAAAAGGAAACAGGTATTGTAGCACTCCGTAACCATTGCACTTCCTGTTCCGAGCATAATAATTTGTTCGTTCATAAAACACCCCGAAAATACAGGCAGATACAAGAAAAATGTATCTGCCTGACAATTTTATCGTAATTTTATTCTTCTGTCTCTGCAACCTTCATCATAATGGCACATTCCATTCTCTTTCTGAAAAGCTCACAGCCGTATTCGTAGATACCTGTAATTGAGCCTGTTGCATGATAAGCATTTGCGGCACAACCACCGCTGCAATAAAGTCTTGCCCAACAATCTTTACAGTCGGGACGAGCATATGCGTTACAAAGTTTGAACTCATCCTGAATTTCTGTGTTTGAAACACCGTTAAAGATATCGCCAAGCTTGTACTTTTCATCGCCTACAAACTGGTGACAGGGATAGAGGTCACCCCAAGGTGTTACAGCCATATATTCTGTACCCGAACCGCAACCCGAGATTCTCTTGTAAATGCAGGGACCGCCTGTGAGGTCAATCATATAGTGGTAGAAAGTGAGAGGTCTGCCCTCTTTTTCACGCTTGAGCATTTCCTTTGCAAGAATTTCGTACTGCTCAAAAAGAATTGGCAAATCGTCATATGTAAGTGCATACGGATCATCGGGAGCACATACAACTGGTTCCATTGAAAGCTCTGTAAATCCCAAATCCGCCATATGGAAAATATCGTTTGTAAAGTCGGTATTATTGTGAGTGTAAGTACCTCTTACGTAATAACCCTTGTTGCCTCTCTTTTTGACAAATTCCTGAAATTTCGGAACAATAATATCATAACTACCCTTGCCGTTTACAGTTTTACGAAGGTGGTCATGCACTTCTTTTCTTCCGTCAAGGCTGAGAACTACATTGTGACATTCCTTGTTTGCAAATTCAATTACATCGTCGTCAACAAGCATTCCGTTTGTTGTAAGTGTAAAGCGGAAGTTCTTGTTGTGTTCCTTTTCAATGCTTCTTGCATAGGCAACAATCTGCTTTACAACATCAAAGTTCATAAGAGGTTCTCCGCCGAAGAAGTCAACCTCAAGGTTTACTCTGCTGCCTGAATTTTCAATAAGAAAATCAATCGCTCTCTTACCTACTTCAAAGCTCATAAGCGCTCTTTCACCGTGGTATTTGCCCTGACTTGCAAAGCAGTATTCGCAGTTAAGGTTACAGGTGTGAGCAATGTGCAGACAAAGTGCTTTGATTACTGTGTTTCTCTTTTTAAAGTCAAATGCGAGGTTTTCGTATTTGTCCTCTGTAAAGAGTTTGCCCTGATCTTCAAGTTCTTTTACATCATCAATGCAGTCTGAAATTTCTTCTTTTGTAATCTCAGGATTATCTGCATACTTTGAAAGCATTTCGTCAATTATCTGTTCTCTTGGTGCATTTTTGTACATTGCAATAACATCATAAGCAAGGTCGTCAACTGCGTGTACACTGCCGCTGTAAACATCAAGAACTATGTTGTATCCGTTAAGTTTATACTGATGAATCATAATATCTCCGTTAGACAAAAGGAAAGCCGTTAACCCTTTGGGAAAACGGCGATAATCCTTATTAATCAAATTAAAATAGAATTATTTCTCGCTCATGCACTTTTCGCACTGCTGGTTAGCAACACCGCAAGATGTCTTACAAGCTGACTGACATGAAGTCTGGCACTCGCCGCAACCGCCTGTCTTAACGCTCTTCTTGAGGTCACGAGTCTCGATAGTTTTAATTCTCTTCATAATAAATCAAACTCCTTGTTAGATTTTGTTAGTTTAATATTATCACACAGCCATTGATTTGTCAATCTTTTTTAACTACGCTTATGCTGCCTGGCATACTGCCTTTTGTTGACATAATCTCTACTTTGCAGGCTGAAAGATATTCAATGTAATTTATGAGTTCCTTGCTGATGATTTCACCGGGTACGATGAGAGGAATTCCCGGTGGATATGCCCATATATATTCGGCAGAAGTTCTGAATTCGGAATTTTGAAACGGAATAGTTTCTTTGAAAAATTTATACAATTCACAAGACTTGAAATTTTTGCCTGTATAAAGATTTTTTAATGAGATACGCTCGGTATCAACTTCTTCTGAAAGTTCGCTGTCGATTGAAATGAGAGCATCTGAAAGCATATCAAAGCCTTTTTTAGTGTCACAAACAGATGTCATAGCAATTACATAGTCCGAATATGCCATTTCAGTTTCAATCTGATAATCATTTCGCAGTATTTCGGCAAGCTTTGTCCCCGAAATGTTTGCACCCGCTGTTGAAATTACAATTTTGCCGATGTCATAGTCAAAGTCTGTTTCGCTTTTATCGTAAATTTTCAGATGTTTCAGATTTTTAAGTTTTTCTCTGACTGCTTTAAGATTGTCATAATATTCTTTGAATTTATCTTTGCTGTTTTCGCAGAAGTCAAGGCATTTTTCAATTGAACTCATTAAAATATATGACGGACTGCTTGTTTCAAATACCGTTAAATTTTCGGCAAAAATTTCAGAAAGCTTATTGTCATTTGTTATGAGCAGTGCGGTTTGAGTTAATGACGGCAAAGTTTTATGCAGACTCAATACAGCTGCATCTGCACCGCAGTTAAGCGCCTCAGCAGGAAAACTGTCTAAAAACGGAAAATGCGCTCCGTGAGCCTCGTCAACTAAAAGCTTTGCACCGTGGTTATGGCAAATTTCAGATATTGATTTTATATCCGAAACAACTCCTTCGTATGTTGGCGAAGTTATGATTACAAGTCTGATTTCATCATTGTGTTTTACAAGTTTATCCTCTATATCGCAAGGTGAAACCGATGTGAGAATATTATACTTGCTGTCCGTATCCGGAAAAATGTAGTCAGCATTTAGATTCAAGAGTTCGACTGCATTATATACGGATTTGTGGCAGTTACGAGCCATTAAGATTTTATCACCCTGATTTGTCATTGAGCGGATTGCGGAAAGTATTCCGCCCGTTGAGCCGTTAATCAAAATAAAAGCGTGTTTTGCATTGTAAAGCTTTGCGGCTTTTTTCTGAATTTCATCAATAACACCATTTGGTGAATGAAGATTGTCAAAGTCGTGTATTTCGGTTATGTCGATATTGTACGGTATTATACCCTCTTCTGTAATGTCCGTTCTCTTGTGTCCGGGCATATGAAAAGGATATATGCCGCTTTTTGAATAATTTTTAAGCTTGTCGTACAGCATATATCCTCCGATAATAAAAAAATATTTAGTTTGTACCGAACTCTGCAAGTTCAAGACCTTTGTTGTGTTCAAGTGCCCAGTTTATGCTCCAATAGCTTGTAAAGAGCAAAAGATGATTGCCTTTGAGGTCTTGGATTCTCTTTGTATCAGATGCAAGGTCGAGAGTTTTCGGGTCAAGGTCATCATTTACAATCCAACGTATAAATTCATATGGGAGTGTTTCCATAATGATATCGCAGTTGTACTCGTTTTGAAGTCTGTATTTAAGAACATCAAACTGAAGTACACCTACAACGCCTACGATAACTTCTTCCATACCTGCGTCAAGTTCCTGGAAAATCTGAATCGCACCTTCCTGTGCAATCTGACTTGTACCCTTGATGAACTGTTTACGCTTCATTGTGTCTTTCTGACGGACAAGTGCAAAGTGTTCGGGAGCAAATGTAGGGATACCCTTAAACTTAACCTTGTGACCGGGTGAACAGATTGTGTCACCAATTGAGAAAATGCCTGGATCAAACACACCGATGATGTCGCCTGCATATGCCTCGTCGACAATTTCTCTTTCCTGAGCCATAATCTGCTGTGGTTGTGAAAGACGCATCTTTTTGTTGCCCTGAACATGGAACACTTCCATATTTTTTTCGAACTTGCCGCTGCAAATACGCATAAATGCAACTCTGTCACGGTGAGCCTTGTTCATATTGGCCTGGATTTTGAAAACAAATGCAGAGAAAAAGTCTGACATAGGCTCAACCTTTTCATCAACTGTTTCTCTTGGCAAAGGCGAGGTTGTGAGCTTGAGGAACTGCTCAAGGAAAGGTTCAACACCAAAGTTTGTAAGAGCCGAACCGAAGAATACAGGAGTAAGCTGACCGTTGCGGACTGCTTCAAGGTCAAATTCATCGCCGGCACCGTCAAGAAGTTCTATTTCATCAAACAAATCCTGCTTGTGATAATAACCGATTGTATCTTCAAGAGCGGGATCGTCAAGTGTAAGTTCTTTCTTTTCAACTTCTTTTTGACCGTTATTAGCTGTGAAAGCAAGAATTTTCTTTGAATTTCTGTCATACACACCTTTGAATTCCTTGCCTGAGCCGATTGGCCAGTTTATGGGATAGGTGTGAATTCCGAGAACATTTTCAATATCTTCAAGAAGGTCGAAAGGATTCTTTGCATCTCTGTCCATCTTGTTGATGAATGTAATAATAGGAATGTTACGCATCACGCAGACTTTGAAAAGTTTAATAGTCTGTTTCTCAACACCCTTTGAACCGTCAATTACCATTACGGCAGAATCTGCAGCCATAAGAGTACGGTAGGTATCTTCCGAGAAGTCTTCGTGTCCCGGTGTATCAAGAATGTTTATGCAATAACCGTTATATTTGAACTGGAGAACCGATGAAGTAACAGAAATACCACGCTGCTTTTCAATTTCCATCCAGTCTGACACAGCATGTTTTGCGGTTCTTTTACCTTTTACAGAACCTGCAAGGTTAATTGCTCCGCCGTAGAGCAAAAGTTTTTCTGTAAGCGTTGTTTTACCGGCATCAGGATGCGAAATAATCGCAAAGGTTCTGCGCTTGCTGATTTCTTCTTTTAATGAACTCATATCTTTCTTCCCTTCGGAGGTTAAGTTTATCCACAATTCTATATTTTACTATTTTCTGTGGGTATATGTCAATAAAGAAAGAAGAAAATGTAGTAAAATTAATTGCTACAAAAACTTGACAAAATTGTAAATATATTGTAATATATTCGTACAGAAGGACTTAATGTGATTTTTCCTATTTTTTCATATACCTTCCAAATCGAGGCAGAAACTTATGTTTCTGCCTCAAAATCATTTATGAGGTTTTTATGAGTAACTCTATCGGTCTTTATATTCATATACCGTTTTGTAAGCACAAATG
>CACXEX010000076.1 GCA_902766775.1 uncultured Ruminococcus sp.
ATCGTGAAAGTATTATACATTCTCTCATCGAGTATGTAGATAATTCAGTAATTGCACAGCTTGGACTTCCCGATATGAGAATCCCGATTCAGTACGCAATTACATATCCGGAAAGATATGAGTCACCTGTCGGCGAATTAAGTCTTGCTCAAATCGGCAAAATGACCTTCTTTGAACCAGACTATGAAACTTTCAAGTGTCTGAGAGCCTGCAAAAAAGCTCTTTCACTCGGAGGTGTTGCAACAGCAATTGCCAACGGTGCTAACGAAGAAGCCAACCGACTTTTTAGAGAAGGTAAAATCACTTTTCTCGAGATTGGTGACCTTGTTATGGGTGCAATTGATAACATAGACAATTTTGAGCCTATATGCGTTGATGATGTATTGAAGGCTGATAAACTTGCAAGGGAGTATGTACTCTCTAAGCTATAATTTGCGGTAATATTTTTCACTGCTGTCTTTGCGGCGGCAGTGAATATTATGGAGTTGATTTATTTTAATGCAAATTTTAACAGTTGCGGCTCTTATCGTAATAGGAATATTACTTTTTGAGCTTATAATTTTTTCTCACGAATTCGGTCATTTTATTACCGCAAAACTTTCGGGTGTAAAGGTAAATGAATTTGCACTCGGTATGGGACCGAAAATAATCAGTTTCGTCAAGGGCGAAACAAGGTACTCACTTCGTCTTTTTCCGATAGGCGGTTTCTGTGCCATGGAAGGTGAAGATGAAGACAGCGATGAAAAGCGTGCATTTAATAACGCAAAAGTATGGAAAAGAATGATTATTATAATTGCAGGTGCAGTTATGAATATTCTTCTTGGTTTTGTTTTGATGTTTGCCTTTACCGTTCAGGCGGACAGTTACAGTTCTACAACAATATCTCAGTTTCAGCCTAACGCTTTTACTGCTAACACAGGTTTGCAGACGGGGGATAAGATTGTCGAAGTGAACGGTTATTCAATTTGGAATTCAAGGGATTTGCAGTTTGCGATTTCAACTTTGCCTTATGAAACAGTCAAGGGTAACACCCTTGAAGTGTACAAAGAAAGGGCAACTTCTGCCGCTTGCGGTGTATATAATAAGTACGCAAAAGATGATTCTCTTTCAAAAGATGAACTTCAAAAATATTACAACGCTCTTTCAGAGGGTTGTTCAAAAATAAATAAGGCTACAAGCAAAGACGAGGCTAAAAAACTTCTTGATGAAACTTGTAAGTCAATCTATGCGCTTGACAAATCCTACGATATGTCAAAGTATAAAACACCGGAAATAGACACAACTACTTCAAGACCGAGATTTATGGGTGATGTAAAGGTTGTCCGTGACGGCAAAGAAATAACACTTGAAAATGTGCAGTTCTTTACCTATTATGCAGATGAAGATGCCGAAAAGGAAAACAAACCTACTGTTGCAATTGACTTTGCGGTTGAACCGATTGAGAAAAATGTCGGTACAGTCCTCGAAGAAACCTTCACACAGACCTGTTCAATGGCAAAAACTGTGTGGACTTCGCTTGTGTGGCTTGTTCAGGGCAAATTCACATTCAACGATATGTCAGGCCCTGTTGGTATCGCAACTGCGGTAACTCAGGTTGCATCAATGGGACTTCAGACAGGATTCGGCGATGCAGTCAATAACATTCTTTTTGTAATGATACTCATTACGGTAAACCTCGGAATAGTAAATATGCTCCCGTTCCCGGCACTTGACGGCGGAAGATTCTTATTCCTGCTGATTGAATGGATATTCAAAAGGCCGATTCCGAGAAAAGCAGAACAGGTGGTAAACACAGTAGGTCTTGTTCTGTTGCTTGCATTTATGCTTATTATTTCGGTGAAAGATGTATTCCAACTTGTAACGGGAACATTCCCCGGAATGTAGATAAACGGAGGAAATTTTATGGGAAGTAAAATTCAGGTAACTGCCGGCAATGTAAAAATCGGCGGTGGTGCTAAAGTAAGCGTTCAGTCAATGCTCAATATTCCCTCAACCGATATTGAGGGTTCAGTAAGACAGGCTAAGGAACTTGAGGCGGCAGGTTGCGAAATAATTCGTGCAGCTATTCCTAATAAAGATGCAGTAAAGCTTATTCCTGCCCTCAAAGAAGCCGTAAGCGTTCCGATTGTAGCTGATATTCATTTTGACTACAAGCTTGCGCTTGAGGCATGTGCGGCAGGCATTGATAAAATCCGTATTAATCCGGGTAATATCGGTTCAGACGATAGGGTAAAGGCGGTAGCAGACGCTTGCAGACAGCGTGGTATTCCGATAAGAATCGGTGTTAATTCAGGTTCACTTGAAAAGGAGATCCTTGCTAAATACGGTCACCCCACACCTGAGGCACTTTGTGACAGTGCTTTGTACCATGCGTCACTTCTTGAAAAATTTGACTTTAACGATATTGTTCTTTCAATGAAAAGTTCAACCGTTTCTACAATGATTAAGGCCTATGAGCTTGCCGCAGAAAGATGCGACTATCCGCTCCACCTCGGTGTTACAGAGGCAGGAACAGAAAGAATGGGCATTATCAAATCTTCCGCCGGAATCGGTGCATTGCTCCTCCATGGTATCGGCGACACAATCAGAGTTTCTCTCACAGCAGATCCTGTAAAGGAAGTTTATGCCGCTCACGATATTCTCAAGGCTCTTGACATTGAAAAAGACGGTGTTCAGTTTGTTTCATGTCCGACTTGCGGAAGAACAAGAATTGACCTTGTAAAGATTGCAAACGAGGTTGAAGATAAACTCAGAAACTGCAAAAAGAATATCAAAGTAGCAGTAATGGGTTGCGTTGTAAACGGTCCGGGAGAGGCAAGAGAAGCTGATATCGGCATCGCAGGCGGTGACGGTTGTGGCCTTGTATTCAAAAAAGGCGAAATTCTTCGCAAAGTTCCGGAAGACAAACTCGTTGACGCACTTTTGGAAGAAGTAGAAAAATTATAACCCTATCAGCAATCAAAAAGATGTTGCTGTAATATAGCAGAAGGATATATATGAAAACATTAGGAGAAGTCTTTGGCTCCCAGTTTGGCATAAATTTGCCGCAACAGATATCACAGGGAGAACTGACACAACTTAATATTAACAAACAAGCCCGTTTGATTACTTTAGCAGTAAATTTCAACGGGCTCGTTGAGCGTAATGCGCTTTTTGACACAGAAAAGCTGATTACCAAGACACTTGCGTATCATACTGTAATCAAACCGCATTTTCCGACAGAGTTGTTTTCTGCCGATTATTTTCCTCAGCTCTACATAGCTGTAAGGCGAGATATTCCGAGTATCAACGGAACTCTTAACAATGCTGAGGTTAAGTTTGAAAACAACACTCTAACAATAAATCTTCTCAACGGTGGAAAAACTCTCCTTGACAGCAAAGGCTTTGACAAAGCACTTATAAAGCTTATTTCAGAAGAATTCAATCTTCACATTTCCGTGAATTATACGGGAACTTTTGAGGTTGAAGAAAACAGCGAAGAATATAAAGCCGCAATTCAGAACGCTCAGGAGAAAATCAACCGAGAAAATCTGCAAAAAGCTGCTGAATTTTATCAGGAAGAGGCTGAAACTGCAGAGAAGAGGGAAGAAAAACACGCTGAAAACACTACTACCGAAATTGAAGTTCGTGAAGGCAAGTTTGCGACACCGCAGATTATTCAGTCCTCAATCCGTCCGTTATATGGCCGTTCCATAAGAGGAAAGATGATTCCTATTTCATCAATTTCAGGTGATTCGGGCAGAATCGTAGTATGGGGCGATGTATTCGATATTGAAAAGAAAGTCACTAAAAGCGGCGACAAAAACATTTTCACTATTGATATAACCGACTACACAGGTTCAACAACAGCAAAAGTATTCAATTCAATCAAGGAATCAGCCGTAATTGATAATATCAAAAAAGGCGATACAATCGTTGTTCAGGGCGATGTTGAATACGATAAATATGCTGGCGAACTTGTAGTAAATGCCCGCTCAATCGGTACAGCTCAAAAAGTAAAAGTAGTTGATAATGCCGAGAAAAAGCGTGTTGAACTCCATATGCATACAAATATGTCACAGATGGATGCCGTAACATCGGCAGGTGACCTTGTAAACCGTGCATATCAGTGGGGACACAAAGCTGTTGCAATTACGGACCACGGTGTTGCACAGGCGTTTCCTGATGCAATGAAAGCCGCAGACAAAATCAATAAAGATGAAGAGAAAATCAAAATAATCTACGGCGTTGAGGCGTACTTTATGGATGACCTTGTAGAATCTGTAAAAGGCGATGCCGACACAGGTTTTGACGGCACATTCATCTGTTTTGATATAGAAACAACCGGACTTTCAGCCGCTCGTGACAAGATTACCGAAATCGGCGCTGTCAAAGTTGAAAACGGCGTTATCACCGATACTTTCTCAACCTTTGCAAATCCTGAAATGCCAATTCCGCAGAAAATCACTCAGCTTACAGGCATTACCGATGATATGGTAAACGATGCTCCGTCGCAGAGCGAGGCAGTCAGTGCATTCCTCGAATTTGCAGGCGACAATGTGCTCGTTGCTCACAATGCTCCCTTTGATACATCATTCATAGCAAAAGCCTGTGAAGATATGGGTAGGGAATATAACTACACTTCAATTGACACGGTTGCAATTTCAAGAGCAATTCTTACAGATATTAAAAACTGCAAACTTGACACGGTTGCAAAATTCTTAAGACTCGGCGACTTCAATCATCACAGAGCAACCGATGATGCCGAAATGCTTGCGAGAATTTTTATAAATCTCTGTCAGCGACTTACAGATGATTTCGGTATTACAAAAACAAACGATATTAATACAAAGATAGCAGGTGGAGATTTCAAAAAACTGCCTACCTATCATCAGATTATTCTTGTTAAGAATAAAGTAGGTCTTAAAAATCTTTACAGACTTATTTCTTACAGTCATCTTAATTATTTCTATAAAAAGCCGAGAATTCCAAAAAGCGAACTAGTAAAGTACAGAGAGGGACTCATCATCGGTTCAGCTTGTTGTGCAGGTCAGCTTTATATGGCAATTCTTGAGGGCAAACCATGGGGCGAGCTCAAACAGATTGCATCTTTCTATGATTATCTCGAAATTCAGCCTGCAGGCAATAACAGCTTTATGATCCGTGACGGCAGATTCAATTCTGTTGACGAACTTCACGATATTGACCGCACAATCATTAAACTTGCTAAAGAACTCGGCAAGCCCGTATGTGCAACCTGCGATGTCCATTTTATGGATCCGACGGATTCTGAATTCAGAAAAATCCTTATGGCAGGTCAGGGCTTTAAAGACGCCGAACAGCAAGCTCCGCTTTATTTCAGAACAACAGCTGAAATGCTCAAAGAATTTGAGTGGCTCGGCAAGGATAAAGCTTATGAATATGTAGTTGAAAATCCTAATAAAATCGCCGATATGTGCGAATATATCAGACCTATTCCAAAGGGTACATTCCCTCCGAACATTGAGGGTGCACAGGAACAGCTTATTGACATTACATGGAAAAGAGCAAAAGAAAAATACGGCGATCCATTGCCTGAAATCGTAAAGGCAAGACTTGACAAAGAGCTTAATTCAATCACAACCTACGGATTCTCCGTACTTTATATGACCGCTCAAAAGCTTGTTGCAGACAGTGAGGCACACGGATATCTTGTTGGTTCACGAGGATCGGTAGGTTCTTCGTTTGTAGCTACTATGTCGGGTATTTCAGAGGTTAACCCACTTTGTCCACACTATGTATGCCCTAACTGCAAACACAGCGAATTTATCACAGATGGCAGTTACGGTTCGGGTTTTGATATGCCACCGAAAAACTGCCCTGAATGCGGTACTCTTATGGATCAAGACGGTCATGAAATTCCGTTTGAAACATTCCTTGGATTCAAGGGCGACAAGGTTCCTGATATCGACCTTAACTTCAGCGGCGAGTATCAGTCAAAATCTCACCGTTACACGGAAGAACTCTTCGGTAAGAACAATGTGTTCAAAGCGGGTACAATTTCTACCGTAGCTGAAAAGACTGCACTCGGCTTCGTTAAGAAGTTTGCACAGGAGAGAGGCATTGTAATGCACAAGGCTGAAGAAAAGCGTCTTGCAATCGGCTGTACGGGTGTTAAGAGAACAACGGGTCAGCACCCCGGTGGTATGGTTGTTGTACCGAGAACAAACGATGTTTACGATTTCTGTCCAGTTCAGCATCCTGCAAATGATGTTAATTCCGATAACATTACAACCCATTTCGACTTCCATTCAATTCATGATACAATCACCAAGCTTGATGAGCTCGGACACGATGTTCCGACAATCTATCATTACCTTGAACTCTACACAGGTATCCCCGTAATGAAAGTTTCAATGAGTGATCCCGAGGTTATGTCGCTGTTTACTTCTCCTAAGGCACTCGGTGTTACAGAGGAGGATATCGACTCCAAAACGGGTACATTCAGCCTTCCTGAATGTGGTACTGCTTTCGTAAGAGGAATGCTCATTGAGGCACAGCCAAAGACATTTACCGACCTTTTGCAGATTGCAGGTCTTTCACACGGTACTGATGTATGGCTCGGCAATGCTCAGGAGCTTATTCATAACGGAACCTGTACAATTTCGGAAGTAATCGGTACTCGTGACTCGATTATGACCTACCTTATGCACAAAGGTCTTGAACCCGGTATGGCATTTAAAATAATGGAAATTGTCCGTAAAGGTAACGCAACAAAACTTCTTACCGAAGAACACTTCAAGGCTATGCGTGAACACAATGTTCCGGAATGGTACATTGATTCATGTATGAAAATCAAGTATATGTTCCCGAAAGCCCATGCCGCAGCCTATATGATTGCAACACTCAGACTCGGTTGGTATAAGGTTCACAAGCCTGTTGAATATTATGCGGCATACTTTACCGTACGAAGTGAAAACCTTGACGGTGCAATTGCTATGCAGGGACATCAGGCTGTCCGTGACAAGATGAACAACATAAAACAAAAACAGAGTGTTCACGAGGCAACAGCCAAAGATGAGGCAGAGTTCCAGACTTTGCAGATTGTCAATGAAATGATGGCAAGAAAAATTGAATTTCTTCCTGTTGATATCTACAAATCCGAGGCTAAAATGTTCAAGGTTGAGGACGGCAAAATCAGACTTCCGTTTTCATCTCTGCCGGGTGTAGGCGGTGCCGCCGCAGATTCACTCGCAGAAACAGGCAAACACACAGAGTATCTTTCAATCGAAGATATGCAGATAAAAACAAAGGTTACTAAGGCTGTTATTGAAACACTGAAAGATGTCGGAGTTCTCAAGGATTTGCCTGAAAGC
>CACXEX010000077.1 GCA_902766775.1 uncultured Ruminococcus sp.
GATTGTTGTAAGCTTGAGCTTAATGTTGTCGCCATATACATAGTAGCCGTCTGTCGGAACATCTACTGAAGGTGTTGTTGTCGGCTGTGTTGCATCTGTTGATGGCTGTGTTGTTGAAGGCTGTGTTGTTGGCTGTGTAGCTGTTGTTGCCGGAGCTGTTGTAGGAGCCTGATCAGCAAAAATTGATGTTGTACCTGTGAGCTTTGAAGTTGTGAAGCCTGATACAGAAGAAAGATCTACTGCCTTACCGCCTGTGTAAGCATTCTTGAAGTTGAGTACATTGTTTGTATGATAACCTACTGAAAGCTCGTCTACATAAACATCAACTGTTGTTGAGCCTGTTGAAACAACATCAAAAACAATATTAAGGAAAGACTTGTTTGTTGTGAAGTCATAAAGGTCATTTACATCTGAGAATATTGTTCTGATGATGCCTTCCTGAGGATTTGTTGTTTCGTCTGAAATAAACGGAAGAATATCTTTATTCTTTGTCGGGTCAAAGCTGAGAACATTCGGATCATAGCTGATTTCAACATAACCGTTTACAAGTTTCATTGTTGACTTGAGGTCGCAGTTCAATGTAACTGTCTTTGCGTTCTTATCAACAGTAACTTCCTTTTCAGGGAAAAGGTTTGAAGTAGCCTTTACAGTAAGATTTGCTGCAGGCTGTGCTGTTGTAGGAGCAATTGTAGTTGCCGCACTTGTTGTAGGCTGAACTGTTGTGGGCTCAATTGTAGGCATAACACAAGTTGTCGGCTGTGCTGTTGTCGGCTGAGTTGTAGGTCTTGTAACAGGTTCGTCTGTACCCATATTACCGATTTTTGCAAATTTCGATGTAATTACATCGGTATCGTCCTTTTCGGCTGATGTGCTCGGGTCGCTTGAATAGCTGCCTGTTGCGTTGTCAAGCATTGTGTCATCGTAAGGAATACAGTCAAGACCTGACTCGCCTCTTGTTGCAACGAGCATAGCACCTACGCCGTTTTTCTCAAGATATGTTTTATCAATGCCGAGAGCAGAGAAAGGAATCTTCATCTCATAGAATGAGTCATACTTTGTATTATGAGTGCCTGAAGAACCTTTGAAAGTCTTATAATCTACCCAATCTGCGTTGTCATCATAAACATCGGAAGTATCTTCTGAATAGTTAAGACCCCAGATTGACGAACAGATATTTGTTGTAGCCATCTTGTACTCAATGCCTGATGATGCAAATGTGTGACAGCCGGTTGTATAGTCTGTATTACCTTCATCATCAACTGCTGTAAACATTGCAGGAGTACCAAGTCCGGGCTTACCGCTCATATAGAAAAGGTGGTCAACATGCTGATTGAACTGGAGACCCATTTTCTGTCCCCAGATTGGACCGCCGCTTGTGTTTTTGTTTGACATTGAAGTGCTGTTCGGATCAACGCTAAGAGCAAGAATGAGCGGAACATCAAGAACACGGCCACCGTCAGAGAGAGGACCGTCACCTTCACGAGCCCATGTATCGGTTGTATTAACCATCTGCCAACCTACATAAAGGTTGTCGTTATCCCATGTTGCGTAAAGTGAATATGTATCGAGTACACAGTTTTCATGACCGCCCTTGTAGTGGTTAGCAACATCCCAGGCTGCACCCTGAGCAATGAGCATATCCTCTGACCAGTCGCTTGCGTCACCGTCAATGGTGATTGTTTTTTCTTTACCAACCTGACCGTTCGGGTTAGTAGCATACTTGCTGCACAGTTCACCTGTGGATGCACTTACCGAAAAGCCTGTTGATACACAACCCACAAGCATCATGGCAGAAAGAGTTGCACTTACGATTTTCTTTGTGCTTTTCTTCATTTGATTTTTACCTCCTAAACTTTAACTGTTTCATTCGTTCACAGTTACGACACCATTATATATTTTTTTTGGTTAAAAAACAACAAAAAAATAAGATGTGCAAAGTTTTTTGTAACTATGCACATCTTTGACACATTTTTATTGTAAACTATTACCAATAACAATTTTTAGGAACAGCGCACAAACACATTACCATTATTCATTCCGTGTTTCTTTTTTTATTCCGTAGATTTTTCTTAAAATGGCTGATATGAATTTTGGTTTTTCAATAAGTACAACTTTCATAATTTACCTCCGAACGCAACAAATACTGACAACTACGAGTGCGCCTGCCGCAATGACAAGAACCCATTCACACGGCAGAAGTGATGCACACAGCAGCCCGAGTCCAAAACATACTGCAGATTTTATTCTCTGTGTGTAGCAATTCACTGTATCACCCTATATCAGGATATACACAAAAACGAATTATGTGCAAAAGCGGTTGAATTATTTTTGAAATTGATATAAGATAACATAAGAAACTTTGGTATGGAGACAAATATGAGAACACTTGAAATAAAAAAGAATGACGCAAACCAGCGACTCGACAAGTTTTTGCAGAAAAGATTCAAAACTCTGCCAAAATCGCTTATGTACAAATATATAAGGAAAAAGTGTATTAAGGTAAACGGCAAAAAGTGTGATATTCAGACTATGCTCAAAGAGGGCGATGTTCTTACCTTTTATATTAAAGACGAATTTTTTGAGGCTTCACAGCAGAAAAACTATGAATTTATGAAAGCGCCTAAAACCTTTGACATCGTATATGAGGACGAAAACATTATACTTATTGATAAAAAGCCGGGTATAATTGTTCACCCTGATAAAAATTATCATTTTGATTCGCTGGTCGCAAGGGTTCAGCACTACCTTTATGACAAAGGCGAATACAACCCTGATGAAGAAAAAGCCTTTGCGCCTGCGCTTGTCAACAGAATTGACAGGAATACAGGGGGAATCGTCATTGCGGCTAAAAATGCCGACAGTTTAAGAATTCTAAATGCAAAAATGAAAACGAGAGAACTTGAAAAATACTATCTTTGTCTTTTGTATGGAAAACCAAAAAAGGACAGCGACATACTCCACGGCTTTATGACCAAGAATGAGAGTAAAAACAAAGTTACCGTTTTTAAAACCGAAGTTGAGGGTTCAAAAGAAATCAAGACGAAGTATGAAATTCTCGACTTCAACGGCAAATTCAGCCTTGCCGAAGTTGAACTTTTGACGGGCAGAACCCACCAGATAAGAGCGCATATGGCGTCAATCGGTCATCCGCTTGTAGGCGATACAAAATACGGCAAAGGCAAAAAAGCACCCGACAACATTAAGTATCAGGCGCTTTACAGCTATAAACTTAAATTCAATTTTGCAACTGACGCCGGAATCCTCGATTACCTTAACGGTAAGGGATTTAAGGTAAAAGATGTATGGTTTGCAAAAAACGGAAAGATTACTTTAGAAAAATAAAAATACAATCGGGCAATACATAGCAGAAGATAAAGCTGTGTATTGCCCGATTTTTATTTCATTATAAAAGGTACAAACCTGTCAGGATTATTCTCTATCGGATTACATTAAACAATGATATCATTTTAAATTCAAAACCATTTTTTGAATTTCAGTGGCATCTACTGTATTTACTGTGCCATCACCATTGACATCAGCCAAGGATTTTTCAAGTTCAGAAAATTCGATAGCCGCGACACAATACTTCTGAACTTCTGTTGCATCTTTTACGGTTATATGTCGATCTGCATCAATATCACCAATCTGCTGTCCACCATCGCACCAGTCAAAGAGCATAAATGAAAATTCATCGAGTTTCTGTACCATTTCGCCAAGCATTTTAATATCTATCTTTTTGGCAAGATAGGCTTCTTTAAAGCTATAAAATTCACCGTCTATGTACAGATACACTTCATCTTTCTGTGATTCAAGTGAATAAAAGAAAGTCACATTTGTTTTTGGAATTTCCAACCTATAATCACTTTCTTTATTCAATAATATGCCCTTAATTTTAGGATATGAGTATGTTTTATTATAGTGATTTATGAGCATTGCACCGTTGCTAAGTGTGCCGTAATATTTTATTACAATGTCAGCTGCATTGCTGTCGGGATAAACATCAGAAGTTAATTTTTGCATAATAACGCTTTTGATATCAGGTGAAAGTGTTTGCTCCGTCTGTGGGCATTTTTGCTCATACTCAAATGGCAGATTAGATAAATCATATTCACTGAACGCAGATACACTTACAGAACAAGCCATAATCAAAACCAATATTACAGAAAATATAGATGTCAGTATTTTTAGTTTTTTGTCCATAATTAAATCCCCTAACGTATTTTTATTTATCATTTACTATCATTTTTTGTATCTCGGTTACGTCAATAATACTAATCTTACCATCCCCATTAACATCTGCTAACCGCTTTTGTTGTTCAGTTAAAGTTTCCAAGTTTAAAATGTATTTTTGTACTAAAGTTGCATCCATAATTGAAATCTGTCCGTCCATATCAACATCACCCAACTGTAGTTTTTCCCATTGAGCATACATAGTTACAACATCACCGTTTACGCTCGATGTTTTTGCCACCTTAGAACAATCTTTATAAACAGCTTTTGAATATCCACTCGGTTGTGAATTTTCTAAGCACCACTTGCTATTACCATTTTCATCTGTATAATACCACTTATTGTCAGATCTTCTATATGCAGTCCAACCAATAAATCGGTAATCAAGCTTTGTATAGGTGTTTGAATTTAATTTAGTATTTACGCCATAACAAACAGATGTGTTTGGCATAGCAACTCCGTCACCGCCGTTTGCATCATATTTAATTATATATTTTTTAGAATTAATCGCAGATAAAGTCTTTCCAATGTTTAAAATACCGCCTGTTACCAATTTGCCTTTTAATCCGTCAACAACATCAACATTATTTAACAAGAATGCTTTAAGTTGAGAATTAGAAATATCAGGATAAATACTTTTAATTAAAGCGGCTGAACCAGTTACTACAGGACATGCGGCAGACGTGCCATTAAAGCTTCTATACCCCGCATCTTTTGAACTGGTAGTATAAATATTAGTGCCTGGAGCTGCTAAATCAACAGAAATTTTGCCATAATCTGAACTATCTGATAATTCATCCTTTTCATTAGAACTTGCAACAGAAATAATATTATCAAAATCTAAAGAAGAGGGAAATGAGTATACACTACCATTTTCCAAATCAAAACCATCATTGCCAGAAGCCGCAATTATAAGACCGTTATACTTAGCGAAACAAGTCTTCATATTTTCTGGGAAGCCTAACTTATAATATTCAAAACCAAATGAGCAATTCAGCATGTCAACATTGTTTTTTTGGGCATAGTCCAAAGCCAATGATACATCACTTTCCAATGGAGCACTTTGGTTTCCAACTTTCAAACTAACTATTTCAATATTGTTACAAATTCCAGATATTCCTACACTATTGTTGCTTGAAGCACCTATAATTCCTGCCACACAAGTACCATGATCTGCACTATCTTTAAGTGGTTCATCATCAACAAAACTTTTACTCAATTCTCTGTTAACTATGTCTTTTAAATCAGGATTATCGGCATCAACACCGGAATCCATAACACCTACCCTGACTGTTTTGGTGTTTTTGGCATACTGTAACGCATCAAAATAGCCAATTCTATCCAAATACCACTGGTTTGACAAATACTCATCATTTGGTTTTGTCACTGAGTCATATTCAAACTGATAGTTTGGAGAAACCGATAACACATCATCACGCTGTTCAATTTTGTCAATTGCCTCCAAAACAGACTTTTTATCGTTGGTATCTAAAGATAATTTTAATGTTAAGTGATAATCAGTATAATCATAATTTTCAAGAAAATCATATTCATCATCCAATTTATTTATGAAGTTATCAATAGAATACACCAACTCTCTTTTTTGAGAGGAAGTATCGAACAAAGCTAATCCATTTTTCTGGCACTTAACGTTTTTATTAAATTCATATTCTTTATATAAGAAATAAATTTTGAACTAACAGTCCTAGAAGTATCAATACTTTCAATATACTCTTTTAGAGTCTGAACACCTCCGGTTGCGCTTAAATTCTTGGCTATTATTGCTTCATACTTATCTTTAATAAGATCATAAGTATACGGAGAAAGATTTTCTACCGAATTCACACTAACTTCTGGAAAATCTTCGCAGTCATAATTTTTGAAATTGAGGCTACAATTATTTTTCATTGTAACAATAATTGAATCAACCGCAAAATTTTCGTCAACAGAAGCTTCACAAATTTCCTTTCTTTCAATATCTGCATTTTCATTAACTTCATCTGTCGATGCAAACGCAAGCAACGCACCGTTAATTACAAACAGAGAAGATAAAAACACTGAAGAAAGAATTTTTATCGACTTTCTCATACTACATCCACCGTCCTAATTTTTTAAATTAGTTTACAATTTCAAAAATTGTAAACTTTCCCCAGTTAGATTATATCACATTTGAAAATCCATATAAAGAGGATATAAAATATTTATCGTAGAATTTCAATGTAGTATTTTGTCTATTTTCACTAAATCATAATTGTAATATTATTCAATTGTCCACCAACTAAAAATCATTATAGATAGTCTATTAAATCACTGTGATGATATCTTATAAATTAGATTTTCTTAATACACATAAATGCGCTCATTGTACCTCTGTGGCCTTTGGTGGCACGGTGACTCCAAAGGAGGTCGCTGTTGCAATTGGTGCAGACATCTGAAACTGTTATGTTTTCGTCCTTTACACCTGACGCAGTAAGAATCTGGCGGTTGGTTTCGAGGAGATCGACCATATATTTTCCGTTTCCTTTTTCAAAAACAAACTTTGAACTGTCAAGGTCGGCAAGATTAAGAAAATGCTCTGCACACGGGTAGTCAACCTCATAGCAACAAACTGAAATGGCAGGACCGATTGCGGCTTTGATGTCGGCAGGATTTGTGCCGTAAAGCTCAGTCATTTTCTCAACAACCTTTTCCCCTATTCTGCCGACAGTTCCTCTCCAGCCGGCATGAGCAAGTCCGATTGCCTTATTCTTTGTATCAACAAAAAACAGCGGTGTGCAGTCGGCATAGTATGTTACGAGAGTTACTCCCTTTTCATTTGTAATCAAAGCGTCAACGCTCTCCATATCACGGGGTTTGTAGATTCCTATTCCCTTTTCGGCAGATGTTACGGCTCTTACAACCGTGTGGTGATCCTGTGCCGAGGCTACAAGACTTTCGTAATCAAAGCCTGCACTTTTGCAGAATCTTTTATAGTTTTCGGTTACGCTGTCAGGATTGTCACCCCTGTTGAATGCCATATTCATTGATGTAAATTCACCCGTTGACACACCGCCAAGTCGGGTTGTAAAAGCGTGATTGATAAAATTAATTTCTGATAAAGAATTATATGTAAGATACGGTACTGTATCAATGTTGTTGAGTTTCATTGTTTTTGAAGAAAAATTCATAAGTATTCCTTTCATATTTTATAATAAGATTATTTTTAACCGATTAATTGCTTTGTCAATATTTTCCGACAAAATATTATGCTTGAAACACGGCTGAGTTAATGATATACTATATACATTCAGAGGTGTTGATTATGAAAAAAAGTTTGTTTGGCAAGAATATTCCTGTCAACTGTTCATATTGCGAATACAGCGGAATTGAAAACGATATTATGTTCTGCAAAAAGTCAAAGCAGGTTAAGAACGGAAAATGCAGAGCGTTCAAGTACGATCCGTTGTTGCGTATGCCGAATGTTACCGTTTTCAAAACAGATTTCAGTGCAAAAGACTTTAAACTTTAATCTGCTATATTTTTATTATACAGGAATGAATTTTGTTAATATTCCTTTTCAGAATTAAATTACATATCCAAAAAGAAAAAGCTTTACCGTTTTTGGTAAAGCTTTTAGTTTTGCCGTCAATTAAGATTATGCCATCTGGAAATCACGGATATAGCTGTTAATAGCCTTTTCAATGATTTCTTTTGCCTTGTCAACACCGTCTGTTTCAGTTACGGAAGTGACCTTGTCAGCCTCAAGTGTCTTGTAAACCTGGAAAAAGTGCTGAATTTCTTCAAAATAGTGCTTTGGAAGTTCACTGATATCGCTGTAACAGTTGTAGTTAGGATCGTTAACGGGAACTGCGATTATTTTTTCGTCACAACTGTCATTATCTACCATATTGAGAACACCGATTGGTTTGCACTCAACAAGCGTCATGGGCTGAATTGTTTCACTGCACAAAACAAGAACATCAAGCGGATCGCCGTCATCTGCATAAGTTCTCGGAATAAAGCCGTAATTAGCAGGATAGTGAGTTGATGTAAAAAGTACACGATCAAGTTTGAGCATACCTGTTTCCTTGTCAAGCTCGTATTTGTTTTTGCCACCCTTTGAAATTTCGATTACGGCATAAAACTTGTCTTTTGTAATTCTCTTCGGAGAAATGTCGTGCCAAATGTTCATAATTTCTGTCACCCTTTTTAATCTTATTTTTTATATATCCTGTAAATACCCTGTGAATCATTATACTGTAATCTAATTATAAGAAACCTGTCAAACTTTGTCAAGGAATTTTTGTAATTTCAATCAAAATAATTCAAAATAAATAATTTTCGGTCATAATTATTCAAAGATCATGACCGAGTTTGATTATTTAAGTGTTTTAAATTTTAAGTGTTGTCATAAACCTCTCGCCTGTGACCTATAGACAAAGCAAGAATAACAAGTTCTTCGTCTTCTATAAGGCAGAGCAGTCTGTAATCTCCGATACGATACCGCCATTGACCTTTGCGATTTGCCGTGAGAGCTTTTCCCTTTACTCTGGGGTTTTCACAACCCGACAAATTCTTTTCAATCCACGCTTTAATCATCTTCATGGTATATCTGTCGAGTTTTTTAAATTCTTTTTCAAATCTCGGAGTGGTTCTGACAACATAACTCATATGTCAAGTTCCTTCCAAAAATCAGAGATTGGTCTGCTTTCTTCACCGCTCTTTTTGTATTCATCATAAGCGTCATCAAAAACGGCAAGGTCATATTCTTCTTCGATTTTTTCAAACAAAGCCTGTTTAAAAGCCTCTCCGAGTGATATTGAGTGCA
>CACXEX010000078.1 GCA_902766775.1 uncultured Ruminococcus sp.
AGAAACCCACTATCTTGCCGATCAGGAGCGAATGGAGCAGACGGCTCAAAAATACGGTGCAAAGCCGAAAGATGAAGAGATTTTCAGCAATGCCGATAAAAAGCCGAGATTAAAGAATACAAATCCGCTTGATGAATCCGAACCTGATACTTCAAACTCAATAGTCGGAGATAAAACTGCCGCCACAATGCAGGCAGAGCTTATAATGGACGGAAAAGACGATGACCTTGTAACACCCGAACAGCTTAAAGCTGAGGCAGAAAAAAAGGCTGCCGAAAGAGCAGAAAAAGCAAAGAAAGAGTATGAAGAGGCAAAGAAGAAGGCTGCAGAGGAAGAAAATAAGATAGTAACTCTCACCCCCGAGTATGACGAAAATACAGAGTTTTCAGGCGAAGTTCTCGGCGAGGTTGAGCAGTTTCGTGACGAGGCTGAAATTAAAAGCTACAATACAATAGATATCGACATTCCCGACGATAAGCCCGAGGAAAAAACTAAACCCGAAACAACTCAGACTCCTGTTCATCAGTTTCCGAATACCGAAAAGCCGCCTCGTAAGGTGGTTGCAAAAGTTCCAGTGTATCGTCCCGATGAACCGAGAAATATCCTGAATGTAAAGGCAGGAAGATTTTCTGAGGTTGTCGCAAATGAATATGAAGAGTATGTACGTTCAAAGAATCCGTCTGTAATCGCACATGTGCTCCGTCCCGAGCCGACGATTGCGGATGATGATACCACTCAGACAGAGGAAAAACACAAGGACAACCGCCCGTTCGGAGAAAAGGTGATTTCTGCTTTGGTGGGAATCTTTTCAAAGGATGAGTCCGATGACAGCGATACCGTAAAAGAGGAAAATGCAAAGCCTGTTGAGGATTATACAGGTGAAGAAGACGAAAAAAGTATTTTCTACGAACTTAACCATAATATAAGAAAGCTGTTTATGAGAAGTTTGCTTTCGGGCATAATTGCGGCAATAGTCATTGTCCTAACATTTGTGACAAGACTGCTTCCGGGTTCAACCTGTTCGGCAATTCCGTTTGCACCGGCGGCATACGCAATTTTGCTGTTTGTACTTATGGCAGTGTCCTTGGTGTTGAACCGTGTTGCTATGTTAAGCGGACTTTCACCGCTTATTCATGTAAAAGGTAACTCCGATACGGCAGTTGCCGTTGCAGGCGTGGCAGGAATGATTCAGATAATTGTTTCGTTCTTCTGCCTTGGCGATCTGAACGGATTTTATGTTAACTATTATACTGTGATTCCGATGCTTGCGTTCTTTGCAAATAATGTCGGAAAACTCCTTATGGTTTTGCGTGTAAAGGACAATTTCCGATTTGTTTCGTCAAAAGGTCAGAAATATGCGTCAAAAATATATAACAATGAATCCGTTGCAAAACAGATGATGAGCGGAACGGCAGCTGACCGTCCGATAATTGCTTATCAGCACAAGACAAAATTCCCTGCAAACTTTTTGAAAATTTCCTATGCTCCCGACCCGAGTGAGGATCTTGCGTCAAAGCTTGCACCGATTACAACGATTGCGTCAATAATAATAGCTATTATGTACGGCATTGTAAAAATGTCATTTGCAGATTCGTTGAACGCACTTGCGTTAATTACCGCTGTGTCTGTTCCCGTGGCAACACTTCTGTCGGTTAACGCCCCTGTGAGAAAACTCTGCAAAACTTTGCTTTCTTACGGCTCTATGCTTGCTGGTTATCCGTCCGTAAAGCAGTTCTGTGACAGTACGGCAATTATGATAGATGCAAATGAGCTGTTCCCGGCTGAGTCAATCTCGCTTGAGGGTATCAAAACTTTTGAAGATTACGGTATTGACGAGTCACTTTTGTGCGGAATTGCAATTCTTAAAGAGGCTCAGAACCCGATTGCAAACGCGTTTGATTCAGTTGTTGCTGAAACAAAGGAAACACTTCCAGAGGTTGAGAGCGTTTTGTATGAGGACGAAATCGGACTTGTAGGCTGGATAAACAGCGAAAGAATTCTTGTCGGTTCACGCACACTTATGGAAAAGTACAGTGTTGAAGTTCCGAATATGGAGTATGAGGAAAAATATACTTCACAGGGCAGACAGGTGACCTACCTTTCAAGAGCAGGAAGACTTGTTGCAATGTTTGTTACAAAATATACGCCCGACGCTCAGCTCAAAGCAGAAATGCAGAGAGCCGAAACAAACGGAATCAGTTTCCTCATCAGAACAACCGATTATAATGTTACAAATGACCTTGTTGCAAACCTTTATGACCTGTTCTACCGCAGTATAAAGGTGTTGCCGACAGGACTCGGAAATGTTCTTAAAGAGGCTGAGGATACGGTTGAGGAAACCTCCCGTTCCTACCTTATTACAAACGGCAAGCCGGCGTCCCTTGCCCGTGCCGTTACAGGTTGTGTAAAAATCAAACATAATATTTCGCTTTCAATCATAATTCAGCTGATTGCCGTAATTCTCGGTTTGCTTGTTGCGTCAACACTTTCGCTTTATGCAGGCGTGGGGGTTATGGGTTCACTTGAAGTTTTGATTTATGCGTTGTTCTGGAGTGCTGCCGCTGTGTTTGCACCCGCACTCCAAAAGCCGTAGGAAAGGATGTAAAATATGAAGATAGCTCCGTCACTTTTGTCATGTGACTTTTCAAAAATGGGTGAAGAAATCGAAAGAATGGATCAGGCAGGTGCCGATTGGATGCACCTTGATGTTATGGACGGCCACTTTGTTCCGAACATAACTTTTGGCGCTCCCGTAATCAAGGCGGTAAGAAAGTTTTCAAACCGTCCGTTTGATGTTCACCTTATGATAAGCGATCCGCTTAAATATATTGACGATTTTGCCGATGCGGGCGCAGATATCATCACTTTCCATGTTGAATGCGACTCTGACATTGATGATACAATTGCAAAAATCAAATCAAGAGGAATTAAACCCGGTCTTGTTTTAAAACCGAACACTCCTGCATGGACAGTATTCCCGTATCTTGATAAGCTTGATGTTGTACTTGTTATGACGGTTGAACCCGGCTTTGGCGGACAGAGCTTTATGCCCGAAATGATGCCGAAGGTAAGAGAAATCAAAAAAGAATGTGAACGCAGAGGTCTTGATAATATCCTTATTGAGGCAGACGGCGGAATCGGCAGAGATACTATCGAGCAGGCTGCCGACGCTGGTGTTGATGTCTGTGTTGCAGGAACTGCTGTTTTCAGAGCGGCAGACCCGGCAAAGGCAATTGAGCTTTTTAAATCATTCTAATAATTGTCGTATAATGTCATAATGTTGTCCGAATCCGACATAGTCGGGTTCGGATTTTTTCTTGCCACAAAGAGCGGAAAACACTATAAAAATGGAAAAACACTAATATTATGACTGGAAATACAATTGAAAAGTAGGATAAAAATGTCAATACATACAATAAAAAGAAGCAAAATTTGTGCAAATTAACATCTTTGCCGTTATTTTGCACAGATTTTGATTAAAAACATTTTCGTTAAAAGAATAACAGATTCATTGCCCGAACCACTAAATTGTGTTATAATTCTATTGTCGTCGGAAATTTTGTACCGTTTAAATTTCCGAAGTTTAGAAGTGCCTTCACAATGTGAAAGGCGGTAATTTTATTTTTTTAAAGGAGCAGCAAGTATGAAAAAAATTCAGAAAAAGCTTTCTGTGGTTCTTGCGGTAATGATGGTGCTGTGTATGTTTACAGCCCTTCCTTTCTCAGCAAGTGCTGCCGAAACAAGCGAAGAAACAAGCGCAGGCAACAAAATCAATGTTACATCAAATGTAACGGACCCTGTTTCGTATGATTATAACGCACAGACAAAGCAGGTTATCGTTACTTATCTTCTTAAGGCTGATAATATGATTATCAACACACAGAGCAGTCTTTCATATGACAGCAGTGTGCTTAAGCTCGCATCTACTAACACAAAGAAGGCTGCTTTCCCTGTATTTGGCAGCAGCATCATCTGGAATAAGGGTTTGGCTAATCAGGTTCTCTTCAACTGTACAGACCTTGACCTCTTTAACTTCAAGAACAACAGTGTTTTCTGTACTTTTACATTTGATGTTGTAGGCAGCGGCAATACAACTGTTAATCTTGATGTTCAGGTTCTTACCGGTACAGAGGCTAACTCATATGACGAGCTTTTTGAAGGCGAGAAGAAGGATATCTCTTACATTGATTATAATGCAGAGAGAGTATCAGGTGCTACATTTACTGCAAAAGCAGTTCTTGTTCAGGGCGAAGATCCGACAGAGCCTACAACAACTCCTGTTACTACATCTCCGGCAACAAAGCCAACAGCTACACAGCCAACAACACAGCCTTCAACAACACAGCCATCAACAGAAGCAACTCAGCCGACAACAACACCTTCAGTAGATGTTCCGACAGACGGCTACTATGTATATGGCGACAACATTAAGCTCAAGCTTACAACAATC
>CACXEX010000079.1 GCA_902766775.1 uncultured Ruminococcus sp.
CGCAGGAAGATATTACCCTACGGCATTTGAAAAACGATATTACCATTATCTTATTGATTTTGACGGTAAAACCGTTAAGGGGAATTACTCTCCCGAAGATAATGACAACTGTAAAGATAAACACTATGCCGCACATACAGGAGGCGGAAATACAGGCTCTGTCGGAATATGTATATGCGCTATGGCAGGTTTTGTTTCAAATTCAACTTGCGGAGATTATCCGATTACAAGAAAACAATTCGAAGCCTGTATGAAATTAACTGCCGAAATTTGCCAAAAATATAATATCCCCATCACAGAAGATACTGTAATGACACATTATGAATTTGGTAAAAAAAATCCTAAAACCACAAGCAAAGGGAAAATCGATATTATATACCTGCCACCGTTTCCGTGGCTTGGAAAGAACGATATCGGACAATTTATTCGTACAAAAGTTCGTTGGTACTCAGAAAAATTAAAAGGAGTTTAATTTATGGATATTAATTTTTTCGATTTATCCGGCGGAATAAACCAATCAACGACCAAAACACAACTTGGTTTAAACCCCGCAAAAATCTACTGGAGCGATTCAAAAAATATTGAACTTTATCACAACCGAGGGATTATAAGACAAAAAGGCAACACCCTCCTTTTGGAACTTCCTGTCGCAGAAGAAATAAACAAACTCTGCCAGTTTGAAGCAGAAGGGGAGTTTAAACTTATTATCACAACCACATCCGGAAAAATCTATGTATATTCAAACAAAACAAAAGCCTTAGACCTTATTAACAAAACTCTCAACGGTTCAAATATACTTCTTGTACCGTTTTTGAACGGTGTTATCATTTCAAGTGAAGCAGATTCATTATGCTACCTAAAAAATAACAGCACATATACCGTTCAAGAGTTGAACGTTCGAGATCTTGACGGTAATATACTTTATCCTGATTTTATAACAATACACAAAGGCAGGGTATGGTGCTGTAAAGGCTCCACTATATATTATTCTGCTATTGGAAGCTACAGCGACTTTACCACAGAAAATGATGCCGGATATATAAATGATTTCCACACGGATACTGCAGATATTGTCTCAATGCAATCCTACAAAGATTATATGGCAATTTATAAACACGACAGAGTTTACTTATTGTCCGGTTCAAACCCTGAAGATTTTGCAATAACGCTTTTTGCAGACAGGGGTTCTTTTTCAGCAAATGCAACCGTAAACGTTGATAACAAACAATTTTTCTTAAGTACCGGAATATATGCCCTTGAACAAGTAGGCGAATTAAATCAAATTCGCCTTGGGTCGGAGATTTCCGGAAACATCTCAAAAGAATTTGATAAATTCGACAAATCAAGACTTAACAAATCTTTTACGGTTCATTATCCGCAAAAACACCAAGTTTGGTACTTTTTTCCATATTTTGATGAAACATATTTTCATACAATTTGGATTAATGATTACCTGAACCGATGTTGGTATAAAAGAATTGTGCCCCAAAATATCACGACATCTTGTATTTTTAACTCAAATATATTAAGTGCCGACAATGAAGGCAAAATATATATAGAAGATTACGGCAATACATTTAACGGGCAGCCTATAGAGTTTATGTGGAAGTCGCCGTTCTTATCATTAGGCAACGTTTTACACAGAAAATTAATAGACGAGTTTTACTTTGTACTTGATGACATTCAAGACAACAATTTTAATTTTTCCATATACAAAGATTATGATGGGGAACTAAAAGAAGACGTAGAACTTATATATTCAAAACATTACACACATTTCATGTGGGCAGACGAAAATTCCCCCAACACTCCCCAATACTGCTGGAATGACGGAGAAAGCGAGTCGCCGATATGGCCTGCAACAACAAATATTGTTGAAAAGGCAGAAATCTGCGGAAGCAATTTTTCAGTTCAACTCTGCGTTGAAGGAAGCGAAATCACAGATAATTGTGCAATTATTGGGCTTCAATTCAGAGAAATCTATAACGATGATTAGACAAAATTATAACAACCAACCGCTCTTATATGTAAAACAGTCATGAAAAGGAAAGGACAAAAAAATGACAGATCAACAATCTTCTTATTCAGCTTTTATCCCGCAAATTTGGAGTCAAAAACTGAACCAATTATTAGAAAAAAATTGTGTTATGCTTCAATGCGTGAACAGAAATTGGGAAGGCGAAATCAAAAATCAAGGCGACACCGTTAAAATTATTACCCCTGCCAGCGTTTCTGTATCTACTTTAACATCAAATGATATAACTTATAGTGCACTTACCCCGACATCACAAGATTTAGTTATA
>CACXEX010000080.1 GCA_902766775.1 uncultured Ruminococcus sp.
GAAGATATGCAGATAAAAACAAAGGTTACTAAGGCTGTTATTGAAACACTGAAAGATGTCGGAGTTCTCAAGGATTTGCCTGAAAGCTCACAGATGTCGTTATTTTAAGGAGTTGTCTAAATGAAAAAACTGCTTTCGCTAAAAACTTTGCTGATTTGCATTTCATTTACAGTATTTCTTTTGCTTGTAAAAGATAATATGAATGTATTGTGGTCGGCAATAGGTTGGATAACTGGCATAATCACTCCGTTTGCAATCGGATTTCTTTTTGCCTATATTCTCAACTATCCCTACAAATTTTTCTATACAAAAGTTTTCGGCCGAATGGGGCGAAAGCGAAAATTCCTTTCTAATTTCAGAAAACCACTTGCACTTGTCATCACATATGCAATCGTGGTAGCAATTTTTGTTGTCATAATCTCAATTGTAGTTCCTCAGATTGCCGCCAGCCTGTTCAGTCTTATTAACAGCCTGCCGCAGTATGCAGGTGTCCTTTCTGATATGACAAAAACAGTCGTTCATTGGATTAACCACACATTCAGTATGGAAATTGACGCAAGTGAAGTAATTAATAACTTCTTCAAGTATGTTACTAACTTTATCTCGGCAGGAAATATTACAAGCTTCCTTGGCAACTCCACAAATGCTGTATTCGGTGCAATTATGTCTATGTGCAATGGTGTATATAACTTTGTTCTTGGCATCGTTATTTCTGTATATTTCCTCGCAGCAAAAGAAACACTCTGCTATCAGATAAAAAAACTTGCGGTTGCATTTATACCGATAAAATATCTTCCTAAAGTCTATGAAATCGTAGATATCACAGATACAAAATGTGGTCGTTTTCTCGTTGGCGATATCATTGATGCAGCTTTTCTCGGAATTCTTACATTCGTTACAATGTCTATTTTCCAGTTACCGTATGCACCGCTTATCGCAGTTCTTATCGGCGTAACCAACATCATTCCTTTCTTTGGTCCGTTCATCGGTGCAATTCCGAGCGCATTTATCCTGTTCCTTATTGATCCGATTGATATGATTATTTTCGTAATAATCATCGTAATCATTCAGCAGCTTGACGGTAACCTGTTTAAGCCAAAGATTATCGGCAGTCAGGTTGGTCTGTCAAGTTTCTGGGTACTTTTCAGCGTAATTGTCGGCGGAGGAATGTTCGGTGTGCTTGGTCTTATTCTCGGCACACCAATCTATGCTGTAATCTATGCCCTCGTAGGTAAGAGAGTTAAAAACAGAATAGAGTCAAAGGGTAAAATTGCTCAAGAGGCTCTTGATTTTGAGGTGCTTAACTACACCAAAATTGCCGCAGAGCAGAAAAAATTGCGTGAGGAAAAGGAACTCCAACAGCGTGAGAAGTTTATGAAATTCATAAACAGAAACAAAAACGGCGAAGAGCATGAAGATATAAAAGAAGAAAATAAAGACGATAACAAAGATGAGTGACCGTAATTTTTTCTTAAAATCTAAATATTGTTGACAAATCAAGTTTAGTGTGTTAATATATTACCGTATTAACACACTAAAGCGTTTGAGAGGTAATTATGAAAAAAAATTTAAAAATGACTCCTGAGGGAACGAAGGACTTTTTATTTGCCGAATGTTCCGCTATGGATTATATCTGTTCAAGCATTGAAAAAGTATTTGTAAAAGGCGGATTTAAAAGAGTAATAACTCCAGCTCTTGAATTTTATGATGTATTTTCAATTCCATCAAGCGGAATCTCGCAGGAATCAATGTTTAAGACAACCGATAACAAAGGCAGACTCCTTGTTGCTCGTCCCGACTCCACTCTTCCAATTGCAAGAATGGTTTCGACAAGACTTAAAAACAACACCCTTCCTGTTCGACTTTATTATAAGCAGGCTGTATATCGCAACAATCCTTCACTTGCAGGAAGAAGAAACGAATTCTTACAGATGGGTGTTGAACTTCTCGGAGCAAAGGGAAAGAGAGCCGATCTTGAAATTCTTACCTCAGCTATAAAGAGTATATCTGCTGTTGCCGATGATTTCAGAATTGAACTCGGTCACGCTGAAGTATTCAACGCCCTTTCAAAAGAACTTGACATTGATGACGATTACAAAGAGAAAATCAGAGTGTCAATCGAGAGCAAAAACTATTCTGCACTTAATAACCTCCTTGATAAACTTGAACCTTGCAAAACAGTTTCTGCAATCCGTTCACTTCCGTCACTTTTTGGCGGTGAAGAGGTATTTGCCGATGCATATGATATCTGCAAAGGCACAGGTGCTGAAAAAGCTCTTGATTATCTCCACTCAATCTATAAAGAACTTTCCGTACTTGAACTCGGCAATAAACTTATTATTGACCTCGGACTTGTTCAGAGAAACGATTACTATACAGGAATCGTATTCACAGGATACATTAATGGAATCGGTGACGCTGTCATTTCAGGCGGTAGATATGACGATCTTCTCAGCGAATTTGACGCTCCTATGGGTGCGGCAGGCTTTGCGATTGACACAGATGCAATTACAATGAAACATCTTTCTGATGACAATGTAAACTATTCAGATAATCCCGATGTTCTCGTTTTTGCAGAAGACGGACATGAAATGAAAGCTCTCAAATATGTTGACGAGCTTAACGAAAAGGGAATAAAGGCACAGTTCAGCGTTCTTGAAACTCTTGAAGAAACAGAACAGTTTGCAAAATCAAGAGGAATTGCAAAAGTAGAAACCGTGTAATCAAGCTGTCGGAAAGGAAGAGAATATGAAACCATTGAGAATTGCTCTTACAAAGGGCAGACTTGAAAAGACTACAATTGAACTCCTTGAAAAAATCGGATACAATTGTGATGAAGTTAAAAACAAAGGAAGAAGGCTTATTCTTCCAATCGGTAACAATGATTTTGAAGTTGTACTTGCAAAGGCCGCAGATGTTATTACATATGTAGAACACGGTGTGTGCGACCTTGGTGTTGTAGGCAAGGACACAATCCTTGAAAACGGTTCATCTTTCTATGAACTTCTTGACTTGGGATTCGGCAAATGCCGTTTTGCTCTTGCAACAAAGAAAGGTACCGACTTTTACATTGGTTACAATACAAAGACAATAGCAACAAAGTATCCAAATGTAACCAGAGCGTTTTTTGACGATAAAGATATGGATGTAAGAATTATCAAGATCGAAGGTTCTGTTGAACTTGCCCCTCTTGTAGGCCTTGCAGACGGTATTGTGGATATAGTAGAAACAGGTTCAACACTCAAGGCTAACGGTCTTGAAGTAATTGAATGGGTGTGTGATATTTCAGCAAGACTTATTGCTAACACAGCAAGTCTTAAACTGCGCAAGGCTGAAATTGAAGAATTGCAGAAGAAACTGGAGGCTGTCACAAAATGATTACAACTGTTGTAGCAGACGGAAAAAAAGAATATGAATTTATTGATTTGCTCAAAAAGAGAGCACAGAATTCAGATAA
>CACXEX010000081.1 GCA_902766775.1 uncultured Ruminococcus sp.
ACACTCTTGCCAAAAGGATTGATTACAAAGCCCTTTACATCAGCCTGCGGATCCATTACCATCTGTGCAATGCTGTCGAAATCTGTAACAACCTTCTGTGCGTTCTGAGTGTCCTTCCACTTAAAAAGTTCATCTGTGTCTGTGAATACGCCGAAGAACTTTTCCTTGTTGCCGTTTTCAAGAAGTCTGAACTGAACCTGAGTTGACTGCTGCATAACAGTCTGACCGTTAGTTGTCTTGGCCTCTGTCTTTGGTGTTACCTTTGCAGGGAGAATAAATTTTGCCTTCATAACCTCATCAATCATCTTATTGATGTTTTCGGTTGTGTTTTCAGCCTGCATTTTTTCAATTGCGGCTACGAGATCAGGGTTTTTGATCTCCTCTGCCGGTACTTTGCTTCCTTCCATTTTTGCGCCTTTAAGTTCGCTCATGCTTTGTTACCTCCGTTATTCTACTGTATAGTTTTTGTCGGGAACTACTTCAAGTCCCTGACCTGTTGGATATTGCTGACTGTCAGATGCATCACCGTCATCAAAAATTATGTACGGTGATTTTAAATCTCTGTCAAAAGTGTAGCTGTATTTTCCGTCTTTTTCTTTTTTCATTTCTACTCCGGGCCAAGAGTCATTTTCGTCACCGGCATCGGTATAGACATAGGCATAGATTTCATCGTCCCAGTCTTCGCTATCGGGTTTTGTGAAATAAACCTTTGTACCCTTTTTGATTTCATATTCTTTTTTATAGGTGAACTCAACTCTTTCGTAAGTTTTAAGGCCCTCGGCATTCTCGGCACGAAGTTCAAGCTTTGAAACATCATTGCTACCGTGCTTAATAGTTACAGTGTCACCATTTTTGTAGGAAACAGCCTTTCCACCGTCGAGAGAATATGTTGCGTTATCTGTGTTTGAACATGTGATAGTTACCTCATATGTATCGTTACCGTATGTAAACTCAGTTTTCGGATCAACACCTACACTTGCAGGTCTTGCATACTCTGTGTATCCGTCATTGTAAAGGACAACAACAGAATTTTCTGGAATGTCCTTGTCACAAGTGATTTTGCCGTTCTTAACCGTATATTCGGTTTTGCGGTCGACTCGGTCAACATATGTTCCGTCGGCAAGATTTGTTTCAAAATCAACCTTGAGAGCATCGTTTGTATTGACGATAACAGCACCCTTTGTACCTCTTTCAATCATAAGTGCGGTTGAATCAAAGTTTGGATTTACAAGAGTTTCGTCCTCACCTTTCATCGCAGTTCTGAAAAAGTTTACAGCCGACACACGGTCGTCTTTGTACATATCGTCACCCTGTGTGCCGATTCGGTTCATTCCCCACGCATTGTCAATTGAGCTGTTGTACGGACGGTCAAAGAACAGCGGTGTGCCGTCTTTTCTTGCCGTGATAATTGCCCAGCCGAGAATAACCTGTTCGCTGTCAAGATTGTTATAAGTACCGTCATTGATGTAGTTGTCGTGAGACTCAACCCAAGTTACGATATTTGGATCAACATTTCCGATCCAGTAGTCAGAAACAACCGCCGTGTCAATATTGCCGTTTACAAGTCCCGAACGGATTTTACTGCCATAGGTACTTGCTGTTGTTCTGCCGATTTCTTTGATATAGTCGGCAAGTCGGTCATTGTCGCCCTGCAAAACTTCACCGTAAATAAAGAGATTTTCGGCATTGTCAACTTCCTTTGTAGCCTTTTCCCAGAAGTTGTTTTTAAATCCATCATCCTCTTTTGGATCATCGGGAAGTCCGATATGCTTTGCGGTATCATATCTGAAACCGTCTGCACCGCAGGCAATGCAATCGTTGATGTAATTGAAAAAATACTTCTGGAAAGAAGGTCTTTCCGTGTTGATATCGGGAAGTCCGCCCATCTCATATGTTGTACAGGCAAGTCTGTCGCCGTAATCATTAAGGGGTGTTCTGCCCTCTTTGTGATAGAGAGTATCAAGACTTCCGCCACCAGCCTTGATGAGGTCTTTGCTGACCTTATCGGTTTCAGGGGTGGTATGGTTTGCGATTACATCGACAATTACCTTGATTCCGTACTTGTGAGCCTCATCGCACATTGCCTTGAATTCGTCGCGAGTACCGAGCTGATAGTTACCTATTTTAAAATCAGTAGGCTGATAGTGGTAATACCACTTGCCGTTGCCGTAAAGCTCCATTCCGCCGTTTTCGCCCTCAAGACATTCGTTGATCGGAGAAGTCTGCACAGCCGAAAAACCTGCCGCGGCAATGTCGCCCATTGATTCCTTAATGGTGTTAAAATTCCAGCAAAATGCCTGAAGAATTGCACCGTCGGCAACCTTGTCCGCTGTTTTATATTCGATTGAGGCACTGTTCTGTGAACAACCCGCACCGGATACTGCAACAGCAGCAATCATAAAAGCAGAAAGGAGTCCTGCTGATATTTTTTTGAACATAATTCACCGTCTTTCTGAAATTCAAAACTTACTCAAAAAACAGTATAACATAAATGATATGATTTTTAAATAGTTTTTTGGCATTTTTGCCATATTTTTTTATTTGGCTGTCAATAATGATATAAAAGGAAGTTTAGAGTGAAAATCCACGATGTTGTCGTCAAAACCAAAAATTTGAATATTGTCTTAAAAGAGAATCTGATGTATAATTTTATTGAAAATACACGAAAGGAACAACAATATGAGTCACGCCGTAATTATTCCGATTTATTACGAAAACAAAAGTACAATACATCTTTGCAATGATCTTCAGGACCTTGGTGCGGAGTACATTGTTGTTGTCAATGACGGGCTTGACCCCCACTCGGAGTATTTTAACGAATTGACAAGTATCGGTTGTCACCTCGTTCACCTGAAAAACAACAACGGAAAAGGTGCAAGCCTTAAAGCAGGTATCAGATATGCTCACGATAACCTTTATAATATCACGGGCTACATTACCTGTGACGCTGACGGTCAACATACCGCAAATGATGTTATGAAAATAAGCCGTATGCTTGACCTTAGAAACGGCAGTCTTATTCTTGGAAAAAGAGATTATAAAAAGTCAAAAATGCCTCTTAATATACGAATAGGCAACCGACTTTCATCGGCATATTTCAAGGTTATTACAGGCAAAAGTTGCAGTGACACGCAGACAGGACTGCGAGGAATTCCGGCTTTTCTGTACGATACTGTGATGAAAACAAAAGGCAATCGTTTTGATTTTGAGATGAATTTTCTGACAAAATGTGCAGATATGAGAGTGCCGTTCTATTTCGTCAACATAATTGCCGACTATTCGAATAATACGCAAAGTAACTTTAGACTTGTAAAAGACACATATCTTATTTATAGAACACCTTTGAGATTTGCAACGGCATCAATCGGATGTACAATAATCGACCTTGTCCTATTCACGGTTTTTGCGTATATTCTGCCGTCACATATGTTCTTTAACATTATACTTGCAACGCTTATGGCACGAGTTGTTTCGGGCGGAATTAATTTTCTCATCAATAGAAAGGTTATTTTCGGCAACACGGACAACGGTGCAAAACAGGCTCTTAGATTCTTTATTCTGTTTTTCTGCATTATGTGCGCAAGTTCGCTTATTGTGTCGGCACTTTGGTTTTTGCCGATTCCCGTTACACTTACAAAGGCAATTGTTGACCTGTTACTTTGGACAGTCAATTACAAAATGCAAAGAATATGGGTTTTCAAGGACAGCAATAGGCTTAAAAGGACTCCGAGAAATAAGAGAAAATAAATATGTACTAACAAAAACGGTGACAGATTTCTGCCACCGTTTTTTGTATAAATTTTTAGTTGTTATCAATTTTAACAAAGCCTCTGCCCTTTATCGCACCTGCTGTTGTTACGATAATAAAGGCATTCGGGTCAACATTTTTGATTCCCGAAGTAATTTTATAAACCTCCTGCGGACGGACTGCACACATAATAACTCTTTTCTCTTTACCGCTGTATGCGCCTTCACCGTTGAGGTATGTGACTCCTCGTTTGAGGTTCTTCATAATATCGGCACTCACTTCCTCGTAATTGTCGGAAATTACGAACATAAGCTTGCCGTTACCTCTTGAAGTACCATAGCTTACCGCATCAATTACCTTTATGCTGACAAAAATTACAAGCAGAGCATAAAGTACATTTTCAATGCTGTGGTAAACGAAGAACACCATTAAAAGCACGAGAATATCGGACACAAGGATTATCGTGCCCGTTGAAATGAACGGAAAATGCTTGTGAAGATTTAGCGCGATAATATCTGTACCGCCTGTTGAACCGCCTCGGTAGAAGATAAGACCAAGTCCGAGTCCGTTAAGCACTCCGCCAAAGCCTGCCGCAAGGATTGTATCGCCCGTATATGCAGGCAAAATTGGTGTCAGAACATCAATCATAATCGAAACGAGTGCCGTTGCAACAAGGGTTCTTGTGAGAAAACCCTTTCCGTTCTCGATAAATCCCCAGATAAAAAGCGGAATATTCATCACAAAAATCATAATACCAATCGGCAACGAGAACATATAGTTGAGCATTGTTGCAACACCCGTAAGTCCGCCCGGTGCAACATTGTTCGGCGATGTAAACATAGCAACCGAGATACCATAAAGGGTAGCTCCAGCAAAAATTACAAGGTAGTCAAAAAACAGTGTTCCTGCCTTTGCAAGACGGGTATTCTGCTTAAAATTCATTTGCATAAAATCACTCCCCGAAACGAGTATGTATTATTATTTCAAAAAGTTCATTTACTCTGTCAAAGTCTTTATTAATCTGTAAGTATCCGAAAAGTGCCTCAAGTCCTGTTGCGCTGTGGTAGTCGGCAACAGAACCGTTTTTAGGGGTACATTTCGGTGCGGCATTTCTGCCACGCTTGTAAACGGCAAGCTCCTTTTCGGTAAGAGTCGGCATAAGAATTTTTGCAAATTCAGCCTGACTTTTGCAGTTCACAAGCGAAACCTTTATTTTATTGAGTTCTCCGACACTGCGGTTAGCTTTGCGGACAAGGTATTCACGCACAAGCAGGTCATAAACACCGTCACCCACAAAGGCGAGTGTAAGCGGAGAAATTTCATCGGCTAATGAATGAACAGATGTATTTTCCATATTAACTCCGTATCACGCAATATTAATCCATAAAGTCAAATTCAAGCTCATAAATTGAAACCGTGTCACCGTCTGAGCAACCTTTTTTGCGGAGTGCGTCAATTACACCGCCGTTTATGAGAACTTTCTGGAAGTAGTTAAGGCTTTCGTAATCGTCAAAGTTGATTCCCTTCATAACCTGTAACAGCCAATCAGCCTCAACAGTATAGATTCCGTTTACATTCTTGATTGTAACAGAATGGTCATCAAAATCATCAACGGTCACAATCGGAGCAGGCTCAGCCTCATAGTGAGTGATTGGAGGAAGCTTTGAGAGCATTTCCTGAATCTTTTTAAGGAGCGGATCAACATCATAGCGGATTGCCGCCATAATCGGGAAGAAATCATAACCTTGATCTTCAACAAACTTCTTAAAGTCTGCAATTTGCTCATCGGTTGCCATATCGCACTTGTTACCCGCAACAACCATTGGACGCTCTGCAAGCTCGGGATTAAACTTTGCAAGCTCATTGTTGATTGTTATAAAATCCTCTTTCGGATCTCTGCCCTCACTGCCCGAAACATCAACAATGTGAACGAGCATACGGCAACGCTCAACATGGCGGAGAAACTGGTGTCCAAGACCTGTACCCTGCCATGCACCCTCGATAAGACCCGGAATATCAGCCATAACAAATGACGAACCCTCGCCCATTGAAACAACTCCGAGAACAGGAGTGATTGTTGTGAAGTGATAGTTTGCAATCTCAGGCTTTGCCTGTGAAACTACGGAAACAAGGGTACTTTTTCCGACATTCGGGAAACCTACAAGACCAACATCGGCAAGAAGTTTGAGCTCAAGAACAACATCAAATTCTTCACCGGGAAGTCCGGGTTTTGCAAAACGGGGGACTTGACGGACGGGTGTTGCAAAGTGTGGGTTGCCCCAACCGCCTTTACCGCCTCTTGCAACGATATAAGGTTCATCGCCCGAAACATCGGCAAGGATTCTTCCACTGCTCTCCTCTTTTACAACAGTTCCGACAGGAACACGGATAATAAGGTCCTCGGCATTTTTACCTCGGCATCTGCCGCCTCTGCCGTTTTCGCCCTTTTTTGCGGCATATTTTCTTTTATAACGGAAATCGGCAAGTGTTGAAAGGTTGGAATCGGCAACAAAAACAATGTTGCCGCCTCTGCCGCCGTCACCGCCGTCTGGTCCGCCAGCCGCTACATATTTTTCACGGTGAAACGAAACGGCACCGTCGCCGCCGTCACCTGCTTTTATTTTAATTTTCGCTGTATCTACAAACATATTTTTCTCCGTAACAGTTTTGCTGTTCAAAAATTATCAGTACAAATGTAAAGATTTTCAGACTTATTTGTTATTAGTATAAACAGAAATGTAAAAAATAAGGGTGGATATAAAATCCACCCTCATAAATTTTGAGATTACTGCTCAACAGGATAAACGCTTGCACGCTTTCTGTCTTTGCCAACACGCTCAAATCTTAAAACACCGTCAATCTTTGCGAACAGTGTATCGTCAGAGCCTCTGCCTACATTTTCACCCGGGTGAATATGTGTGCCTCTCTGCTTTACAAGGATGTTGCCTGCGAGAACCTTCTGGCCGTCTGCACGCTTAACGCCAAGACGCTTTGATTCACTGTCACGGCCGTTCTTTGTAGAACCCATACCTTTTTTGTGAGCGAATAAC
>CACXEX010000082.1 GCA_902766775.1 uncultured Ruminococcus sp.
AATCATTTTTGTGCCGTCAAGGTCAAATTCGCCTTTGTCATATTTCGGAAAAAGTCCCTGATTCGGAGCGATTACTCCGCCGATGAACGGCAATTGAATCTGTCCTCCGTGGGTGTGACCGCAGACGATTAAGTCTATGTCGGTTTTCTTTGCGTCCTCGGCAATGTATTCGGGCTGGTGATGCAGAAGAATTGTGAAATTGTTCTTTGCTTTTTCGGCAAATTCTTCCCAAAGCGTTCTTGACGGAACATCATCCTCGGGTGTGTAGAATTCATAATAAGGGTAGTCGCTCATTCCGCCGATAAGCACACTCTTGCCGTTTTTGGTGAATTTTATATATTCATTATCGAGCAGTACAGCGCCTGTTGAATTTGTTTCGCTTTTAAAATCCGTTCCGAATTTGGCGGCATTGTCACGCTCATGGTTGCCGAGACAGCAGTATGTGGGTGCAATTTTTGAAAGCTTTTCAAGCACATCTTTCATCTTCGTTGTGTCGGGATCGCCACGGTTGACCATATCTCCGCAAACTGCAATAAAATCGGGATTTTGTTCCTTTACAAGCTCTGCAAGGTCTGCGTTCTTTTCTCCGTATTCCTTGTTGTGCAAATCCGTGATGACAACAAATTTCAGCTTTGCGTCGTTCTTAGTATTGTTTACACAGTAATTTGTGATTGCAATTGTGTTGTCACAGTAAACGCCCCATATTACGAGAGTCACAAACAGCGCAAGTATTATTGCTCCGAGGATTATCGAAAAATTTTTCATTCAATTCACCGCTCATATTAAGTATGGTATTATTTTAGGCTCGTTTTGTGCGGTTGTCAACAAATGTGTGTCGAACAAGTCTGATTATTACAGTTCTTTGTGCTTCGGTTGTCGGATTTTAAGTTGATTTAGGAATTGCTTTGTTTGACATTCCTTTTGCACTGTTGTATAATAAATAATAATTGTGTTTATATGTTACTCGGGAAATTTACACAAAGTTAAACAGAAGAGGTATGGGTTATGAAGAAGATTAATTTGCGTAAGATGTTGCTGGCTCTCGCAGATGTGTTTATTATCGTTGTCAGCGGTATTCTTGCAAATTATATTCTCTTGCTTGTCGGCTACATAGGTACTGCTTCAAGCAAAGGCTTGTTGAGCTATATTGTTATTGATCTTGTCATGTGTCTGTTTACGCTTTATATAAGCGGAACATATTCAAAATTGTGGCGATACTTTAACGCAAAGGACTATATTGTGTGCGGAATTGCCGTCTTTTCGGGGTTTACGCTCGGCTTTGTAATCTCGTTGTTTTTACAGATTCCGCAGAGAAAGATTTTTTGTATAGTACATTTCGCAATAGCCCTTGTCGGAATTCTTGCATTCCGTTTTGTTTTTAGAAGGGCTTTTCTTGACCTTACCGAGGCAGGAAGGGCAGAGGGCGGAGAGCGCACTCTTATTGTGGGCGCAGGCAATGCCGGCAGAATGATTGTTCGTGAAATTCACAATGCGAAAGAGCAGGGTGATGTTAATAATCCTTCAAAAAGCATCATTCCGGTATGCTTTGTCGATGATGATTTGAAAAAGCTGAATCAGAAAATCGAAGGAATCCCCGTTGTCGGAACCTGTCCCGAAATTGTTAAAATATGTGATGAATACCGCATAGACAATATTATTGTTGCACTTCCGTCATGTGAGGAAGATGAGAAGAGGAAGATTCTTGACTACTGTTCCGCAACAGAGTGCAAAATCAAGATTATCCCTTATCTCGGCGAGCTTTTGTTTGATGACGGGCATACACAGCTTATTTCACAGGCAAAGGAAATCAAGATTGAGGACCTTCTCGGCAGAAAACCAATTGAGTTTGACCGAAAGGAAATTCATGACCTTATCAACGGAAAGGTTTGTCTTGTTACAGGCGGCGGCGGTTCAATCGGCAGTGAGCTTGTAAGACAGATTGCAAAGAATGATCCGAAACAAATCATCATTGTTGATATCTACGAAAACAACGCATATGACATTCAGCAGGAGCTTGTGCTTGAATACGGCACAAAGCTTAACCTTGTAACGCTTATTTCATCGGTTCGTGATTACGACAAAATGGAGCTTATCTTCAAGACATATCGCCCCGAACTCGTATTCCACGCTGCCGCTCACAAGCATGTTCCGCTTATGGAAACCGTTCCCGAGGAGGCTGTAAAGAACAACATCTTCGGCACATTCAATGTTGCAACCCTTGCAGAAAAGTACAAGGCAAAGAAGTTTGTTATGATTTCAACCGACAAGGCTGTTAATCCGACAAATGTTATGGGTGCAACAAAGCGTGCGTGCGAGATGATTATTCAGTACAAGGCGCAGCACAGCACCGATACCGAATTTGTAACAACAAGATTCGGTAATGTTCTCGGCTCAAACGGCTCGGTTATTCCGCTGTTTCGCCGTCAGATTGAAAACGGTGCGCCCGTTACCGTAACACATCCCGATATTATCAGATATTTTATGACTATTCCCGAGGCTGTTTCGCTTGTTCTTGAGGCAGGTGCAATGGCAAAGGGCGGTGAGATTTTTGTTCTTGATATGGGTGCTCCCGTCAAGATTACAACCCTTGCCGAGAACCTTATCAGAATGTACGGTAAGGTTCCGTACAAAGATGTTCCGATTATTTTCACGGGACTTCGTCCGGGTGAAAAGCTTTTTGAGGAGCTTCTTATGGACGAAGAAGGTCTTAAGTCAACACAGAACAAGAAAATTTTCATAGGAAATCAAATTAAAATAGACGAAACAGATATGCTGTCAAAGCTTGAGGTTCTCAAAAAGACCGCAGAAAACAATGACAGTGAAAAGACAGTTGAACTTTTGGCAGAACTTGTACCTACTTTTTGCCACAAGGTCAATGATTAACCGAAAAGGAGAAATTTTATGTGCGGTATTGTAGGTTATGTAGGACCTAAGGATTGCAGTGAGGTGCTTGTTAATGCTCTCACAAAGCTTGAATACAGAGGCTATGACTCGGCAGGTATTGCGGTTTTTGATAACGGAGAAATCAAGACCGTAAAGACCAAGGGTAAGCTTCAGGACTTAAAGGATAAGCTTGCAGAGGTCGGCACTCCGAAAGGTCATGTCGGCATAGGTCACACCCGTTGGGCAACCCACGGCGAGCCTTCGGATGTAAACTCACATCCACACAGCGGTGCAAGGGTTACAATCGTTCACAACGGTATTATTGAAAACTATATGGAGCTTAAAGACTTCCTCATCTCAAAGGGAAGAACTTTTTTAAGCGACACAGATACAGAGGTTGTTGCTCAGCTCCTCGACTATAAATACAACGGAAATCCTCTTGAAACAATTGACAGTGTAATGGCTGAGCTTAAGGGTTCGTTTGCACTCGGAATTATGTTCAAGGATTTCCCCGACAGAGTTTTTGCGGTTCGCCGTGAAAGTCCTCTTATCGTAGGCGTTGCAGAGGGCGAGTGCTTTATTGCGTCCGATGTTCCTGCAATTCTTCAGTACACAAGGGATTATTATCTTCTTGACCATGATGAAATCGTAACACTTTCACCTGACGGTGTTTCGTTCGTTGACGAACACCTTGATCCGATTGAAAAGGAAATTCAGACAGCCGACTGGGATATGGAGGCTGCCGAAAAGGGCGGTTATCCGCACTTTATGATTAAGGAAATCAACGAACAGCCCGAGGCTATCAGAACAACGATTATGCCGAGAATCAAAGAGGGACTTCCGTTCCTTGAGGAATGCGGCATCACAACGGAAACAATCAAGAATTTCAAAAATATCACAATCGTTGCCTGCGGTACTGCCATGCACGCAGGTATGGTCGGCAAGTATGTTATTGAGGATATCGCAAGAGTTCCCGTAAATGTTGACATTGCGTCCGAGTTCCGTTACAGAAATCCGATTGTAGGCGAGGGCGACCTTGTAATCATTATTTCACAGTCGGGCGAAACAGCCGACAGCCTTGCCGCAATGCGTCTTGCAAAGCAGAAGGGTGCAAAAACTCTTGCAATCGTAAACGCAAAGGGCAGTTCAATTGCCCGTGAGGCAGATATGCTCATCTACACACTCGCAGGTCCCGAAATTTCCGTTCCGTCAACAAAGGCATATATCACACAGCTTTCCGTTATGTATCTCTTTGCCTTTGAGCTTGCTCTTGCCAAGGAAACAATCAGCACAGCCGAGTGCAAGCGACTTGTTTCGGCTCTTACAAAAATGCCTGAGGCAGTTCAGTATGTAATCGACAACTGCGAGAACACTTGCAAGTTCGTTGCAACAAAGCTTGTTGCAACCGACAGCTTGCTTTACATAGGCAGAGGTCTTGACTATGCCCTTTCAATGGAAGGTTCGCTCAAGCTTAAAGAGGTTTCGTACATTCACTCCGAAAGCTATGCCGCAGGTGAGTTGAAGCACGGCACAATTTCGCTTATTGACGAGGATGTTCCCGTTATCGCCGTTGCAACTCAGACAGGTATTATCCCCAAGACAATCAGCAATGTTGTTGAGGTTAAGTCAAGAGGCGCAAAGGTTATTCTTGTTTGTACAGACGCCTGTGCAAGAGAACTCAAGGACGGTGTTGCGGATTATGTTATCGAAATTCCGCATACAGACGAACTTCTTATGCCGATTACAGCAGTAGTTCCGCTCCAGATTCTTGCTTATTACACATCAATCAACAGAGGTATTGACCCCGATAAGCCAAAGAACCTTGCAAAATCGGTTACAGTAGAATAAACACGGCGAGCCGCCGTTGGCAGTTCGAGAAGATAGTTAGATAAAGAAATTGCATTGATGCCCGATACGGCATTGATGCAATTTTTGCTTTATATGGAAGTTAATGCTTGTTTGTAGTGGCGGATATTATCCGCCACTACAATATCACAAGGTTTTTACCTATCAGACCTTGTATTTTTTTGACAGATTATGTATAATTAATTAGATATACATTCTGAAAAGCAGTATTTTGAATCTAATTATGTTTCGGGGGAATATTCAGATATGATGAAATCTGTTTTAAAAAGACTTACAGCACTTGCAGTATGTGCGATAACGGTGTTGTGCGGTGTTTTTGCGTGTGCTGGCGCAACTAAGGAATACGAAATTTCGCAGATTGACGATATGACACTTTCTATGCCTGACGGTATGAGTGCCATTACAAGAGACAGCAAAAGCTCAGATAAGTATTTTTCTGTTTTCGGTCTTGATTATGACACAACTATGAAAACTTTTGAAAACGGAAATATCTACTTACAGGGTATGGACAATATGTCATCGGTTATTCTGACCGTGACAATGACGAAAAACGAAAACAGCGAAAATGTAGGTAACTATGCTCAGCTTTCTTCAAGCGAACTTACCAACATCCGCAACAATTTTCTCAATTCGGAGGAGTATCGCAGTTGTACTCCCGACCAGCAGGAAAAGGTCATATGGCTTGTGTTTGACGCAACCGCTCAGAGTAGCAAGGGCGATGTAAAGACATTTGTTGCCAACACGGTCTATGACGGTATGAACATCAACATCACAATGCAGAGGACAGAGGGTGATGTTACAACCGTTGACTACGATACATTTTCAAAAATCGTTTCATCGGTAAAATTCAGCGACCTGCCGTTCTCAAAGAGTATTATTCCTTATATAATCATCGGCGGCGGTGTTGTTATTCTTATTCTGATTGTTCTCATCATCATTTTTGCGGTGAGAATCAGAAAGCATAAAAAGGCTAAGAAGAACAACGCTATTCTTGAGGAGCTTGCAACCAAGTATAAACTCGGTGAAAAAGACACGGACTATGACATCGACAATTTTGACGATGCTTCCGAAAAGCCTAAAAAAGTTGAAAAGCCCGAAAAACGCTCAAAGAAAAAGCAGAGATATACCGATGAGGTTGAAGAAGAACCTGCTCCTCAGGGCAGAAGATATGCTCCGGAGCCGATAATTGAAAATATGGAAGAACCTGAAGAAATTACAAGCGAGTATTCAAACTTCGGTTATGACACAGATGATGCCAAAGAAAAAGAAATCGACGATATAATCAATTCCGCAAAAGCCTACAAGAGTGAGCTTGAGCGTGAGGCATATAAAAACAACTACGGTTACGAGGAAAACAGCACGGAGGACGAAAAAAAAAAGGAGCCTACCGCAGCAGACACCTCAGAGATTAAAACCGAAAAAAATGACGAAATCAAAAAAGATAACGCAGAAACACCTGAGGAATACGAGGACATAAGTTCTTCGTCAGGCCCTACACTCGTTATCCCCGAACCCGAACACGACCTCTTTGAAACAAGCGAACCCGATGATATCGACCGCGAGGACGATGCCGATGTTGAAGAAACAGAGGAAGTTTCCGAACAAAAGCATCCGCTTGAGAAAAAGGTTGACGAATATGCTAACCTTATTTTTGGCAGCGACGACCCCGAGGAGAATACTGAGGAAGAGGTTGACGACGAGGAGCTTGTAAGGTCAAAGGCTAAGAAAAATAAGTTTGACAGCGGTTATGACTTCTTTGAAGAAGCTCCCAAAAAGTCAATGGGAGTTATCAAAAGCTCAGACCTCAGAGATGCCGAGGACTTTGATGTTATCGGTGAGGTTGAGAAGAAAGCCGAAACCGTCAAGAAAAAGGCTCTTGAAGAAGAGCAGAATAAAGAAAACGAGGGCGAGACAGCCGATAAAAAGTCAGCAGGAGAAGTTCTTGCAGATGTAGGCGAAAATGTAGGCAACGCTCTCAAAGGCTTTGCCGGCGGAGTTAAGAATTTTGGCGTTCATTGCGGATACTTCTGCAAGAATGTTTCAAGAATGATAAAGCGTAAGCGTGCAATTGCCAAACGCAAAAAGGCAGAGGAAGAGAGAAGAGAGAGAGAAAGACAAAAGGCAGAGCGTGCAAGAATGCGTGCCGAAAGAGGCGAGAGTGACGGACTTGTTCAGGTTCACAGCAGAACCGACCACCGTCCACAGCAGAACCGCCGCCCTGCAAACAGAAACAAGAGAAGATAATTCTTTTCTCAACGGAGGAAAAACACAATGGAAATGCTAATTAAAAACGCAGTGGTTGTTTCCCCTGCCGACAATCTTAACGAAAAAGCAGATATTCTCATCAAAGACGGTGTGATTGCCAAAATCGGCAGCGGCATCACATCAAACGGTGAGATTATTGACGCAGACGGTCTTTGTGCCGTTCCGGGTTTTGTTGATATGCATGTGCATCTTCGTGACCCCGGTCAGACTCACAAAGAGGATATCATCACGGGTTGCAAGGCGGCTGCCGCAGGCGGTGTTACAAGCCTGCTTGCAATGCCAAACACCAACCCGACAACCGACAGTCCCGAGGTTGTAAAGTATATTCTTGACAAGGCTAAAAATGCCGACAGCCGTGTGTATGTTGCGGCAAGCGTTACAAAGGGACTCAAAAGTGAAGAACCAACAGACATTGATGCCGTGAAAAATGCAGGTGCAATTGCACTTACCGATGACGGCAGACCTGTTGAAAACACAAAGTATTTGAGTGACGCAATGAAAAAAGCTCCAAAGCTTGGTATGACAGTTGTCGCACATTGCGAGGATTTGTTTCTTGCCGACGGCGGTAAAATCAACGAGGGTGAAGTTTCGGAAAAACTTGGCGTAAAGGGAATCCCTGCCGGTGCAGAGGACTGCGGAACTGCAAGAGAAATTGCACTTGCCGCCGCTCTTGACGAGCCTATTCACATCTGCCATGTCAGCACCAGAACAAGCGTTGCACTTATCCGTGATGCCAAAAAGAGAGGCGTTAAGGTGACAGCCGAAACGGCTCCGCATTATGTTTCGCTCACGGACAGAGAGCTTTTGAGGGGCGATGCTGATTACAGAATGAATCCGCCTCTCAGAACTCAGGCTGATGTTGACGAGATTATAAACGGACTTTGCGACGGCACACTTGATGCCATTGCAACCGACCACGCACCGCATACACCTGAGGAAAAAGCTGATTTTGTAAAAGCCCCCAACGGTTCAATCGGTATGGAAACTTCGTTTGCGGTCTGCAACACATACCTTGTAAAAACAGGCAAAATGACACTTTCACAGCTTGTTGAGAAGATGAGCGTTAATCCCGCAAAGATTTTGAAAATCAACGCAGGCACACTTTCAGTCGGTGCAAATGCCGATGTTGTTCTTATAAACCCCGATGAAGAATGGACAGTTGATGTCGATAAACTTCACGGCAAAAGCAAAAACACCCCGTTCAAAGGCAGAAACCTTACGGGTAAGGTCAAAAAGACAATTCTCGGCGGTAAGGTAGTTTTTGAGAATTAAGCTTGTTTATTAAACAAACTTATGTAGGGGCGGTCATTGAACGCTATTAAACAAACAGAAAATTTATTTAACATAAAGGAGTAAAATTATGGCACAGAAAGGCGACCTCTTGTCGGTAAGACAGGATATCAGAGTAGTAGATGCAACAATCCGTGACGGCGGTCTTTGCAACGATTTTAGATTTGACGACAAATTTGTCAAGGATCTTTACAATGCAAATGTCAAAGCCGGCGTTGATTATATGGAATTTGGCTACAAGGCATCAAAGGAAATCTTTAACGAAGAAGATTTCGGCAAGTGGAAATTCTGTAACGATGCAGATATCAGAAAAATTGTAGGCGACAACAAGACTCCTCTTAAAATCGCTGTTATGGCTGATGTCGGCAGAACAGATTTTAAGAAAGATATTATTGCAAAAAAGGACAGCCCGATTGACCTCATCAGAATTGCAACATACATCAACGCAATTCCTGCGGCTGTTGAAATGATTGAAGATGCCGCAAAGAAGGGCTACGAAACAACAATCAATATTATGGCTGTTTCAAAGGCAAGAACAGAGGATATCACAGCCGCTCTTGAAACTCTCGGCAAAACTCCCGTAAACGCTTTCTACATTGTTGACAGCTACGGCGCACTCTATCCCGAGGAATCAAGACGACTTGCAGACCTTTACTGCTCAATTGCCGACAAGTACGGCAAGTCGGTTGGTATCCACGCTCACAACAACCAGCAGCTTGCTTTTGCCAACACAATTGAGGCTATGACACAGGGTGTAAGCTACCTTGACGCAACTGTTGACGGTATGGGCAGAGGCGCAGGCAACTGTGCGCTTGAACTTCTCCTCGGTTTCCTCAAGAATCCGAAGTATCAGGTTGCTCCTATTCTCAAAATTATTGAAAAATATACCCACAAGTTCAAGGCTGAGGGCGTTAAGTGGGGCTACGATATTCCGTACCTCCTCACAGGTCAGTACAACACACACCCCCGTCCTGCAATCCAGTTTGTAAAAGAGGACAGAGAGGATTACTACAAGTTCTCAAATGAACTTTATGATATTATCAACAGCTAAGAATAATTCGGGCATTGAAATTGTTTCTTAATCAAACTATCTACTCGAATTGGGAACGGCGGCTCGCCGTGCGGGCGACCGATGATCGCCCCTACAGAATAACAAAAAATGAGGAGAATCACCATGGCATTTGACAGACTTATCGAAAACATTGTAAAAATGCAGAATCCTACGGTTGCAGGTCTTGACCCAAAGCTTGACTATGTTCCCGAATCAATCAAAACAAAATGCTTTGAAAAGTACGGCAAGACACTTGAGGGTGCGGCTGCCGCACTTTTTGAGTTCAACAAGGCACTTATTGACGCACTTTATGATATTGTTCCTGCCGTAAAGCCACAGGCTGCATATTATGAAATGTACGGCTGGCAGGGTGTTAAGGCTCTTTGTGACACAATCGCTTATGCAAAGTCAAAGGGTATGTTCGTTATCACAGACGGCAAGCGTAACGATATCGGCACAACTATGGAGGCATACGCCACAGCACACCTCGGTCATACAGATGTTGCGGGCGAAAGCATTGACGCATTCGGTGCAGACGCACTCACAGTAAACGGCTACCTCGGAACAGACGGTATCAAGCCGCTTGCAAAGATTTGCGAGTCAGATGACAAGGGTATTTTTGTTCTTGTAAAAACCTCTAACCCAAGCTCGGGCGAACTTCAGGATATGAAGCTTGAAACAAACGAGAGCGTTTATGAGCATATGGGCAAGATGTGCGAAGGCTGGGGCGAAGAGCTTATGGGCAAGCACGGCTATTCCGCAGTAGGTGCAGTTGTCGGCGCAACATATCCCGAACAGCTCGGTGAAATGAGAGCAAAACTTCCGCACACATTCTTCCTTGTTCCCGGTTACGGCGCTCAGGGCGGCGGTGCAAATGATGTTAAAAACGCATTTGACGAAAACGGTCTTGGCGCAATCATCAACTCAAGCCGTGGCATTATGTGTGCATGGAAAAAGCAGGGACTTACAGAAGAAGATTTCGCTGTTGCCGCTCGTAAAGAGGCAGAGCGTATGAGAGATGAAATCGTTGGCTGTATTGGCGAAATTAAGCTCGGTTGATTCATTTGCGCAACAAAATCACGAAATTTTGCACTTTTTATGCTTTAATGCGTTAAATTTGTTGACTTTAGCGTGCTAAAAGCGTATAATTTGAATGTATTTATTTTTACAACTATATTTTTTAATTTTCTTTAAAAAGGGAGATATCAGAAATGGCAAGAGTATATAATTTTTCAGCAGGTCCTTCAATGCTGCCTGAGTCTGTGCTTAAAAAAGCAGCAGCAGAAATGCTCGACTACGAGGGCAGTGGTCAGAGTGTTATGGAAATGTCTCACCGCTCAAAAATTTACGGTACAATCATTGAGGGTGCCGAGGCTCTTTTGAGAGAGGTTATGAACATTCCTGACAACTACAAGGTTCTTTTCCTTCAGGGCGGTGCATCAACACAGTTTGCGGCTATCCCGATGAACCTTATGACAAAGAGCGGTAAAGCTGATTATGTTATCACAGGTCAGTGGGCTAAAAAGGCTTATGCAGAGGCTGCCCGTTACGGTCAGGCTAATGTTGTTGCCTCATCGGCTGACAAGACCTTCACATACATTCCAAAGCTTGATCCTTCAACATTCACAAAGGACGCTGACTATTTCTACATTTGCATGAACAACACAATTTACGGTACTGTTTATCACGAGCTTCCCGACACAGGTGATGTTCCGCTCGTTGCAGATATTTCTTCCTGTATTCTTTCAAGACCGATTGATGTTTCAAAGTTCGGCGTTCTCTATGCAGGCGCACAGAAGAACATGGCTCCGGCAGGTCTTACGGTTGTTATCGTTCGTGAGGATCTTATCGGCAACGCTATGGATATCACTCCTACAATGCTTAACTGGAAAACTCACGCTGACAACGGTTCAATGTTCAACACACCGCCTTGCTACACAATCTACATTGCAAAGCTTGTTCTTGAGTGGATTAAGAACGAGGTTGGCGGTCTTGATAAGATGTATGAAATCAACAAGAAGAAGGCTGACCTTCTCTACGGTTTCCTCGATTCTTCAGAGCTTTTCAAGGGTACTGTTGTTCCCGAGGATCGTTCGCTTATGAATGTTCCGTTCGTTACAGGCGATGCTGACCTTGACGCTAAATTCGTTAAAGAGGCTACTGAAAACGGTCTTGTTAATATCAAGGGTCATCGCACAGTCGGCGGTATGAGAGCTTCAATTTACAACGCTATGCCTTATGAGGGCGTTGAAAAACTCGTTGAGTTTATGAAGAAGTTCGAGGCTGAAAACAAGTAATTATTGAATATTATGATATAACGGGCGAACGCTGTTCGCCTGTTATTGTAAATTCTTAAAATCATAAAAAATTAAAAAGGATTGATTTTGATGTATAACATTCTTACATTAAACAAAATCGCCGCTGTCGGCACAAGCCGCCTTGGCGATAACTATAAATACGGTGACGATGTTCAGAACCCAGACGCAGTTCTCGTAAGAAGTGCCGCAATGCACGATATGGAATTTGCCGACAACCTCCTTGCAATTGCAAGAGCAGGTGCAGGCACAAACAACATTCCAAATGATAAGTGCAGTGAGCAGGGCATCGTTGTTTTCAACACTCCGGGTGCTAACGCAAACGCTGTTAAGGAGCTTGTTATCGCAGGACTTCTTCTTTCAAACCGTAAGATTATTGAGGGTTATGAATGGGCAAAGACTCTCAAGGGCAACGGTGCGGCTGTCGGCAAGATGGTTGAAAAGGGCAAGAGCCAGTTCGTTGGTCCTGAAATCAAGGGCAAGACACTCGGTGTTATCGGTCTTGGCGCAATCGGTATTCTCGTTGCAAATGCTGCTGACGCTCTTGGTATGAATGTAATCGGTTTTGACCCGTTTATGTCTGTTGGCAACGCTCTCAAGCTTGCTCCGACTGTTAAACTCCAGAAGAGTGCAGAAGATGTTATGGTAAATTGTGACTACCTCACAATCCATGTTCCGCTTACTGACGATACAAGAGATATGGTTGACGCTGATATGATTGCTAAGATGAAAGATGGCGTTCGTATTCTCAACTTCAGCCGTGACGGCCTTGTTAACTCAACAGCTGTTCTTGAGGCTGTTAAGAGCGGCAAGGTTGCCAAGTATGTTACAGACTTCGGTACAGACGATATCCTCGGCGAAGAGAACATTATCTGCCTCCCACACCTCGGTGCATCAACTCCCGAAAGTGAAGAAAACTGCGCTGTTATGGCTTGTGATCAGGTTAAGGAGTACCTCGAAAACGGTAACATCATCAACTCTGTAAACTATCCTGCAATTTCACTTGCAAGAACAAATGCTGACGATACTCGTTTCTGCGTTGCTCACAAGAATGTTCCCGAGCTTCTCAAGAAGGTTCTCACACAGATCAGCGGCAATGTTGAAAATATGCTTTCA
>CACXEX010000083.1 GCA_902766775.1 uncultured Ruminococcus sp.
ACCGTGATCTTGTTTTGATTTCAAGGCAGAAATAATAAAATATTTCCAAACTGGCAATTGCCAATTCGGAAAACCTAATTCCGTACTTATTAAAATTGTGATATCATATTTATAGAGCAGTTGGTATGTTACTGACTATAAATTTATTACCCAATGAAACGGAGGTTTTAATATGTCGGAATCAAGAGTGTTTTCGTTAAACGGAACAGATGTCAGTGCGGTTGTAAGTCGAGTTGAGGGATTTTTCCGCACAGAAAAGGGAATGGAGGTTCAAAGCTCCAAAACCGCTGACGGATATGTAATGCAGGCTAGTCAGCAAAAGGACGGTTGGAAAACAATTTCGGGTACTCGTCTGGCTATTACAATTCAGATGACCGTGTTTGGCAACCAGCTCAATGTTACAATAGGTGAGGGACAGTGGTCAGATAAAATCGGCGCAGGTGCAATAGGATTGTTTATCGCATGGCCGCTTGCAATTACGGCAGGTCTCGGTGCGTACAAACAGAAGAAACTTCCGGAAGAAGTTTTTCGTGTTATTGAGAACTTTATTATGTCAGGCGGACGTACTGCCGTTGTAAATGATGCAGGTGCAGTTATTGCCGACGGTATGATTGTATGTCCAAACTGTAAAGCACAGGTGGTAGGCGGTTCAAAATTCTGTAACTACTGCGGTGCAAAACTTGAAAACAAATGTCCGAACTGCGGCGCAACTGTCACCCCTGACAGCATATTCTGTGCCGAATGTGGCCATAAACTATAAATTTAATTATTTAAACAAATCAAGGACTGCTTTCACGGCAGTCCTTTTTAATATTAATAACCAAAATAAAAACGGTACAACATAAAAGCTGTACCGTTTAAGTATATCAATCAAGAATTTTAATGATTAACTATGTTTTTGCCCATGTTGTAAGCTTCAAGCATTGCTTTGGACTGCTTTACATCGCCTGCATTGCTTGAATTAGTGCCTATTACCGTTCCGCCTTCAATGCTGTTCGGAACGCAACAGGTGAATCCATGGAGTGCGTCAAGCATTGTTTTTGTGTATGACTCATCGGGAGCGGCACAGGTGATTATGAAATAAAATGTTTTTGATTCAAGCTTTGTATAAAATGCGTATGTTCGGTCGATAAGTGCTTTCAGCTGTGAACTCATTGAATAGAAATAGATAGGGGATGCAAGCACAATTGCATCGGCATCTATCATCTTATCCTTGATTTCTGTCATATCATCTTTCTGAATACAGTTTCCGCCGTTTCTCTGACAGGCATCACAGCCCAAACAACCGCCTATTTTTTTGCGTGTGATGTGAATTTTTTCAACATCGCAACCCGATTCTATTGCACCTCTCTCAAATTCATCGCAGAGTATTGAAGAATTACCCTTGATTCTCGGACTGCCTTCTAAAATTAATACCTTCATAATTATCTTCTCCTTTTAATTTGTAATTCCAAGACTGTCGTTTGCGCCTATTGTTTCGTCACGCACAACATCTGCCATAAACTGTGCTATTACACTTCGGTCAACATCTCTGTGCAAAGGTTGCTTGCTTTCGTCTGTAAGATTGTATACCTCGTTATCTCCGTCAACAATTCCCGGACAGCGCAAAAGTGTGGTTATTGCATTACTATCTGCAATTAAATCAGCCGCCTTAATATATTCGGGGCGCTTTTTTGCGTACATACTTAGCATAATTCCTCTTGCACCTGTAATTTCGTGATGAATTCCCATTCCTGTTATCCACACAATTCGTCTGACAGATGTTTCTTTGAGTGCCGTAACAATATTTTTTGCCATGGTGAGAATATCTCCGTCCAAAGAACAAAGCATTATATCCTGTCCGTCCATAGTCTTCATAATTAACTGCGTCACCCTTGATAATATTAACACCGGTCATATCAATATCACCGAATTTTTCAGGATTGCGGACAAATACCGATAATTCAATATCACTTTCTGAAATCATTTTTCGGGTGATATATTTTCCTGTATGACCTGCCGCACCGAAAATTACTACCTTTTTCATATTTCTTCACCTTTCTTTTTCAACTTCTGATTTACTTTCTTCAAAAGATTATCCGCAAATTTGTTTTCTACTGAAATAGCGATTTCAAGGTCGTTGTCTAAAATTGCGGACACGGCATCTTCTTCATATCTGAATAAGGGGAGTATCAGTTCTTCGGCAAATTGTTTGCCTTCTTCTGTAAGAACAATAATTTTTTCCCTTTTATTAAGAGGATTAACCTCCATTTCAATCCTGTTTGTCTTGAGTTGTTTTTTTATAATGCTGTTTATTGAGGTTTTTGGTGCGTCAAGCTGTGTGCATAAATCTTTCTGCGTAATCATACGGTTACCGCTTTCAAGAATAACATAATAAATCTGCATTTCATAAAGAGTAAGCCCGTGGTTTGATGCCCAGACTTCATATGCACGGTTTACTTTCTTTACTGCATCGTATATCAGGTTTATTTTCTCTCTGCTCATATAATCACTCCTTGATAGGTACGATATCGTACTGTTGTTAGTATAGTACGAATTCGTACTCTTTGTCAAGTGAAAAATTTTTACAAATAAAAACTCCCCTTAAACATAGGGGAGAGATAAATAAAAAAGTATATAAAACAAAAACCGCCCCAATCGGAGCGGTTTAATTTGTTTATTATCGAAAATAAACTTTATCAGTCCATTTCCCAGTTGTGCCATACATTCTGGATATCATCGTTATCCTCGAACATATCAAGCATCTTCTGCATCTTTGTTGCAGTTTCTTCGTCCTCAAGCTTTGTGTATGTGCTTGGAACCATTTCAATTTCAGCAGAAACGAATGTGTAGCCGAGCTTTTCAAGCTCATCTCTTACTGTACCAAAATCATCCGGTTCAGTGTAAATTGTAAATACATCATCGTCAGCCTCAAAGTCTGATGCACCGCACTCAAGAGCATCGCTCATTACAGTGTCCTCATCCTTATCAAGGTCCTCACGCTCAATAACGAGAACACCCTTCTTTGAGAACATAAAGCTTACACAGCCCTGTGTACCCATATTGCCGCCGAATTTATCAAAGTAATGTCTTACTTCGCCTGCTGTTCTGTTTCTGTTGTCTGTAAGAGCCTCAACGATTACAGCAACACCGCTTGGACCGTAGCCCTCATATGTAACAGCCTCATAGTTTGTTGCATCAGCATCGCTTGATGCTTTCTTAATAATTCTTTCAATGTTGTCGTTAGGTACATTGGCAGCTTTTGCTTTTGCAATACAATCCTTGAGCTTTGAGTTTACATTCGGATCGGCACTTCCGCCTTCCTTAATTGCAACGATAAGCTCTCTGCCGATTTTTGTAAATACTTTTGCTCTTGCGGCATCGTTCTTACCCTTTTTCTGCTTGATTGTACTCCATTTGTTATGTCCTGACATAAATATCATTCCTTTGTCAATAAAGTATAATTATCTTATTAAGTATATCACACACACCTTTGTGATGTAAATAAAAAAAGTTATTACAGTTTTGTAATAACTCCATTGTCAAATATCGCCTGTGGTGCTATAATCTATGTTATAGAAAACAAACACCGATAGATTGCAGGTTTTGCTCATTGCAAGCAAGCAGAACTTGCTCTGATTTAGGTCTATGTGTTAATGAAATATTATCGAAAATTATCGAAAAACAGCTCAAATGCTTGAAATATAATTTTACGAAGGGAGTTTTTGAAATGATAAGATCAATGACGGGTTTCGGCAGATGTGAAACCGTTATCAACGGTCGAGAGATTACCGTTGAAATAAAGAGCGTAAACCACCGCTATTTTGAATTTTCCTGCAGAACCCCAAGAAGTTACGGCTTTCTTGATGACAAACTTAAGAATTATGTAAATTCAAGGGTTTCACGAGGCAAGATTGATATGTTCGTATCAATCGGTGCATCAGATGAAGAACCTTGTGATGTAACTGTTAATCATCAGCTTGTTTCAGGCTATATCAACGCTTTTAAGGAAATCAGCGAAAAGTACGATATTCCGAATGATGTTTCAACAGTTTCACTTTCACGCTTTCCGGATGTTTTCACAGTTCACAAAGCACCTGAGGACGAGGATCAGATTACTGCCGATGTCCTTTCAGCCGCAAAGGTTGCTGTTGACGCTTTTGTTGCAATGCGTGAAACAGAGGGTGAAAAGATGAAAGAGGACATTCTTTCAAGAGCTAACACAATTCTTTCAATTGTAGGCGAAATCGAGGAGCGTTCTCCGCAGACTGTTGCCGAGTATGAACAAAGACTTATGGAACGCATCAAGCAGACTCTTGCAGAAAATGATGTCAAGGTTGACGAGCAGAGGGTTCTCACAGAGGTTGCCGTGTTTGCAGATAAGGTAGCCGTTGCAGAGGAAACCGTAAGACTTCGCAGTCACTTTGACCAGCTTTCAAAGTTCCTTGAATATGACGAGCCTGTTGGCAGAAAGATTGACTTCATCATTCAGGAAATGAACCGTGAGTCAAACACAATCGGCTCAAAGGTTCAGGACGCAATCCTTGCTCATAAGGTTGTTGACATCAAGAGCGAGATTGAAAAAATCCGTGAACAGGTTCAGAATATCGAATAAGGTGAAGAAATGAAACTTATTAATATCGGTTTTGGTAATCTTGTCAGCTCCGACAAGATTGTTGCAGTAGTTGCACCGGACTCTGCTCCCGTAAAGCGAATTGTTCAGGATGCAAAACAGAATAATCTGCTTATTGACGCAACCTGCGGACGAAAATGCAAATCGGTAATTGTTGCCGAGAATAATCATGTTATTCTCTCAGCAATTTCCTGTGAGGCAATTCAGAACAGAACGGACGAAAGTGAGGAAAACAAAGATGAGCACTAACAGAAAGGGTAATCTAATCCTGTTTACCGGTTCATCGGGTGTCGGCAAGGGTACAATAATTAAAGAGCTTCTTGACCGTGACAAAAATATCCGCCTTTCGGTTTCAAATACAACAAGAAAACCGAGAGAGGGAGAAGTTGACGGAGTTCATTATAACTTTCTGACAAGAGAACAGTTCAACGACGTTCTCAAGAATGACGGCTATCTTGAATATGCTGAGTTTTGCGGTAATCTTTACGGCACACCTAAAAAGCAGGTTGAAGATATGCTCAATCAGGGTTATGATGTCCTGCTTGAGATTGAGGTTAAGGGCGGACTTCAGATTCTTGACAAATATCCTGACATTCTCAGTATCTTCATTCTTCCTCCTTCAATGGAGTCGCTTGAAAGACGACTTCGCAGAAGAGGTACAGAGGACGAAGAAACTATTCAAAAAAGGCTCGCACAGGCTAAAGAGGAAATCAGCTACAAGGACAGATATAAGTACAATGTAGTCAACGGTGACCTTGAAACAGCAATAAATGAGATTCTCGACATTCTTCATAAAGAGGACGAAAAAACTCATTAAATAAATATACAAAGAAAACTAACATAAAATATTTTAAGAGGAGAATTATTATGCATAAAGTTGATGTAGATTCATTATTACAGGGTAAGCAGAGTAAGTACGCACTTGTTGTAGGTGTTGCAAAAAGAGCAAGAGAAATTACTCAGACTTTTGAAGAAGAGCAGATTGTAACAGAGGATAAGCCTGTTCTTATCGCAATCAAGGAAATCGAAGGTCACGAAATCAACATTCTTGAGCCTGACGAAGATGAACTCTGATTTAACAGTCAAAATTGCCGTTGAAAACACAACCTATGTTTTTGACAAATTTTTTGACTACCTTGTACCGGCTGCCTTTACCGATTTGGTTCAGGTTGGCAAAAGGGTTCTTGTTCCGTTCGGCAGAGGCAACAAAAAGAAACAGGGAATAATTTTTGAGCTTTCTCCCGTGAGTGATGACATTCCGGTTGAAAAGCTCAAAAGCATTTGTTCCGTTCTTGATGACGAACCTGTCTTGTCAGAAGAACTTCTGAAACTTGCCGAGTTTATGAAAGAGCATTATTTCTGCACCTATTATGATGCGGTAAAAACAATGCTCCCTGCCGGCATAAATTACAAAATCACAACGCTTTACGGTGTCCGTGAGGGCGTAAATGAAGAAGAACTTTCTGACGAACAGAGAAGAATTTTTGATTATCTTCATTCAAAAAGAAAAGCCGTAAAGTCCGATAAAATTCTTGACGATTTCGGACTTGATAACACGGCGGTCCTTGAAGATATGGTAAAGTCGGGTTATCTTTACAAATCCGATGAGGCTTTCAGAAAGGTTTCGGATGCGGTTATGAAAATGGCGGCACCCACAGAACTTGCCGACAGCGACAGTATCAAGCTGACGGAAAAGCAGAGAGCCGTTCTCGACCTCATCAAAATGACAGGCGGAACATCTGTTAAAGAGGTTTGCTATTTTACAGGCGTTACGACAGGCGTTACGGATGCACTTTATAAAAAAGGTCTTATCTATTATTATGACGAAGAAGTGTTCCGTATTGATGACAGAACAAAGGACGAAAGTCTTGCACCCGTTGTGTTGTCCGAACAACAGCAGACTGCCTGCGACAACCTCTATGCCGAATATGCCGATTCAAAACCGCACACAAGCCTTTTGTTCGGCGTTACGGGTTCGGGCAAAACAAGCGTTTTTATGAAACTGATTGAGCGTGTAATAAACGATGACAAGGGTATTATAGTTATGGTGCCTGAAATTTCGCTTACACCGCAGTTTGTTTCAACCTTTTCAAAGCGTTTCGGTGAGCAGATTGCCGTATTTCACAGT
>CACXEX010000084.1 GCA_902766775.1 uncultured Ruminococcus sp.
GAAAAGTATTTTATAAAAAAGGAAAAACTTGTTTAAACAAGTTTTTCCTTTTTGCGTTTTGTTTATGAAAAATAGCATTATAGAATTTTATCGTAATCCCCATACACCATTTCCTATTCCGAAAACAGAATAGAATAAATCTGTGTTTCCTTTATAATTCATTGAATCAGAAGAGTGATTTTCGATAGTCTTTCTGATTCCTGCTTTGCGTCCATATGTTAGTTTTGAGTTAGTAATTATTTCATATTCAGCGTATATTTCTGAATAAGTTCCTTTACCACCTAAGTTTTCTAATGCCTTTACTATAATATCTAATTGTTTCATTATTATATTCCTTTATTTATAAATTTTGCAGATTCACTTACACCATCACATAATTTTAATTATCCAATTTTGCAATCAACCAAATCAACCCATTCCAAATTTGGCATTTCATTTATAAACCGGTTTGATTTCATCTTTAATCTTGTTCCGCTGATATTCGTTTGGTAGTGACAAACACCAAAAACTTTCAAATTTTTTAATTTACCGAGGCAGGAATAATCATATATTTTCTTAGTTTCTCCTAGTATCAACACTTCAAGCTGTGTCATTTCAGCTAAACAAGAAATGTCTTCTATACCGGAACCACTTTCAATAAACAATTTTTTCAACTTCGTTAGATTTACAATATGTGAAATATCTTTACCCCTAAAGCATTTGATTCTTAAGGATTCCAAATGCCTTTGGTTACATATTGCATCAAAAACTCTTTGGTTTGCAATTGTACAAACCTGCACCTCAACGATAGGATATGATTCTTTCAGTAAAAAATCAACGAAACTTTCCGTAAGTTTCTTTTGTTGGTACGGTGTTACAAGCTGATGTTGAGATGGACACAATTTTACTATCGATTCACCATTATAATCGTTGGTGCATTTTATAAACGGATATCTGTCGTCATTCCTTATATCTCTCACAAAATCTTCATATATTCTTGAATGGTCAGAACAAGGTTGAAGGTTCATTTTTGTTTCCTTTCAAATATCACTTGTGTGCTTTAGTCAACATTACTACACACTCAATATGTGCGGTGTGGGGGAACATATCTACGGGTTGGATTTTGTGGGCTTTGTAGGGGCTGTTTTGGGTTAGGTAGGCTAAATCTCTTGCTAATGTTTCTGGGTTGCATGAAACATAGACAACCGTTTTCGGCGACATTTTGATGAGTGAATCGAGAAATTTTTGATCACTGCCGGCTCTTGGCGGGTCCATAAACACAACATCGGGCTTTTCGTCCTCGCCTGCAACTTCTCGCATAAACTCGCCCGCATCGGCTTTGTAGAAACGGATATTTTTCAGATTATTCGCTCTTGCGTTTACGATGGCATCTTTTACGGCATCGCCGTTAAGTTCTGCGCCGATAACATTGCCGGCACCGTTTTTGGCGGCAATTATGCCGATTGTGCCGATTCCGCAGTAGGTGTCAAGCACGGTTTCATTGCCTTTGAGATTTGCAAATTCTATTGCCTTGCCGTACAAAACTTCTGTCTGAACGGGGTTAATCTGATAAAAGCTTTTCGGCGAAATTCTGAACTTACAACCGCAGAGAATATCCTCGATATAGCCCTTCCCGTACAGCACTTTCTGATTGTCACCGAGTACAAGATTGGTGCGGTAGGGGTTTATATTTTGCACAATGGTTGTGATTTCGGGAAACTGTTTCAGAATTGCCTTTACAAAATTATTTTTTGACGGAAAAACAGGTGTGCCTGTTACAAGCACAAGCATAATTTGATTTGTTGCAAAGCCTCTTTTTACGAGAATATGGCGAAGAAAACCTTTGCCTGTGTCCTCGTTATAGGTTGTCATTCTGAAAGAGGGGAGAAGTTTGCGTACTGCAACGATGATTTTGTCGGCAATAACATCTTCCGTCTGACAGCTGTCAATTCCGACAACATGATGACTGCCCGACTGATACACACCCGAAATGATTTTGCCCTTTTTGTCAGTGTAGAAAGCCGCCTGAACCTTGTTGCGGTAGTGGTAGGGAGTTTTCATTCCGATAATTTTTTCAACGGTACAAAAGCGTTTGAGAAGTTTTTCGACTTTCTTCTGCTTGAATTCAAGCTGTTCGGGATACGAAAGATTTTGCAGTTGACAACCACCGCATTTTTTGTAAACGGGACAGCTGTTTTTATTGGTTTCGGGTCTGTTACTCATAATATTTCCTCGCATTTTATTACATTGTATATATTCCTTATTTTATCATCAATCATATTGATATGCAACAGAAACAACGCTTAAATGACAAAGAAAAACGCAGGAGGGAAATCCGCTCCTGCGCTTTCTGATTATTAACCGGTATATCGAAAAAATGAGGATTATCAGGTTAGTTATAATCAATTAAAGATTTGTATATCCCATAAGGCTTTCGTCAACCTCTTTTGCAACATCTCTGCCCTCACGGATTGCCCAGACAACAAGTGACTGTCCTCTGTGCATATCGCCTGTAACAAATACATTTTCAACATTTGTCTTGTGTGAGCCTTCTGCTGTTGCAACATTGGTTCTTGCGTTTGTTTCAACACCGAATGCCTTGGTTACATAGTTTTCACTGCCGAGGAAGCCTGCTGCAATGAGTACGAGTTCAACATCAACCTTGTACTCTGAGCCTTCAACCTCTTTCATCATAAGTCTGCCTGTCTTTGCATCCTTTTCGGGCTTAAGCTTAACAAGTTCTGCACCTACGAGATTACCGTTCTTGTCAGCAATGAACTGCTTAACGGTTGTCTGATAAACTCGTGGGTCGTGACCGTAAATTTCAATAGCCTCTTCCTGACCGTAGTCTGTTTTGCAGACTCTCGGCCACTGCGGCCATGGGTTATCGGCACTTCTTGTGTCGGGAAGTTTAGGCATCATTTCAAGCTGGAGAACGGATTTTGCACCGTGTCTGATGCTTGTGCCGACGCAGTCGTTACCTGTGTCACCGCCACCGATTACCATTACATTTTTGCCTTTTGCACTGATGAATGTACCCTCTTTGAGGTTGCAGTCAAGCAGTGATTTTGTTGTTGACTTGAGGAAGTCAACGGCAAAGTGGATGCCGTTTGCTTCTCTGCCGGGGACTTTGATATCTCTCGGGTTTGATGCACCGCAAGCAAGGATTACACGGTCAAAGTCCTTGAGAATTTCACTTGCCTTGATGTCTTTACCGACATTTGAGCAGGTTTCAAAGACAACGCCTTCCTCTTCCATAATGCTTATTTTGCGCTCGATAACATCTTTTTCAAGTTTCATATTCGGAATGCCGTACATAAGCAGACCGCCTACTCTGTCGTTTCGTTCAAATACTGTTACAGAGTGACCACGCTGATTGAGCTGGTCGGCAGCGGCAAGTCCCGAAGGGCCTGAACCGATGATTGCAATTTTCTTGCCTGTTCTTACCTTTGGAATTCTTGCGTCTGCAAGGCCTTCTTCATAGGCATTTTCAATGATTCCGTACTCGTTTGCTCTTACGGTTACGGCGTCACCGTTTGCACCGCAGGTGCATGCCTTTTCGCAGAGAGCAGGACATACACGGGATGTGAATTCAGGGAAGTTGTTAGTAACTTTAAGGCGGTTGTAAGCCTGTTCCCAGTTGCCCTTGTAGATGAGGTCATTCCATTCGGGAATGAGGTTGTTGAGCGGACAGCCTGAAAATGCAGAGCCGATTTTCATTCCTGCCTGACAGAAAGGTACACCGCAGTCCATACATCTTGCGCCCTGTTTTTGCTGATCCTCTTTGCTGAGGGGATCGTGAAATTCGTCAAAATTTTTGATTCTTTCTTTTACGGAGTATGCCGGAGCATCCTCACGCTTATATTCCATAAATCCTGTTGGTTTTCCCATTGCTGTCCCCTCCTTATTTATTATTCACAATTTCATAGAAAGCTTCAATCTGTGCCTGGTCATTTGTAAGACCCTTTTCTTCATAAGCGGCAATTGCAGCCATCATTCTCTTGTAGTCGTGCGGAATAATCTTCTTGAATTTAGGAAGATACTCTTCAAAGTTTTCAAGGATTTCTTTGCCTCGTGAAGAACCTGTTGCTGCAACATGCTCTTCAATAAGTGTTTTGAGTTCGATGATATCGTACTTTTCGTTTACTTCTGAGAAGTGAACCATTTCCTTGTTGAGTTTTGTGTAAAGATCTCTTTCTTCATCAAGAACATAGGCAACACCGCCCGACATACCTGCGGCAAAGTTTTTGCCTGTTTTGCCTATAACAACAACTCGACCGCCTGTCATATATTCACAACCGTGGTCGCCAACACCCTCAACAACTGCTGTTGCGCCTGAGTTTCTTACGCAGAAACGCTCGCCTGCAACACCGTTGATAAATGCCTTACCGCTTGTTGCACCGTAGAGAGCAACATTACCGATGATGATGTTGTCGCCTGCGTCAAATGTTGAGTTCTTCGGAGGATAAACTACCAGTTTGCCGCCTGAAAGTCCCTTGCCAAAGTAGTCGTTTGAGTCGCCCACGAGTTCAAGTGTGAGTCCCTTTGGAATGAATGCACCAAAGCTCTGACCGCCCGAACCGTTGCAGACTACTGTAAATGTATCGTCATCAAGGTTGTTGTAATGCTTTCTTGTAACCTCAGAACCGAAGATTGTACCGAATGAACGGTCTGTGTTCTTAACATTAACTTCAACCTTTTTCTTTGTGCCTTTTGCAAGAACCTTTGCAAATTCTTTGCAGAGGATTCTCTCGTCAAGTGTTGATTCAAGCTTGAAATCGTAAAGGCTCTTTTTGTTGTATTCAACCTTTTCCGAAACAAAGTCTGTATCAAGAATGTTTGAAAGGTCAATCTCGGCAGCCTGTCCTGTGATGCCGTCTTTTCTCTTGATGAGATCAATTCTTCCGACAAGCTCATCAACAGTTCTTACACCGAGTTTTGACATATATTCACGAAGTTCGCTTGCTACAAACTTCATAAAGTTTATTACATATTCGGGCTTGCCGCAGAATCTCTTTCTGAGTTCAGGGTTCTGTGTGGCAACACCGAATGGGCAAGTATCAAGGTTACATACTCTCATCATTGCACAACCGAGAGTTACAAGCGGAGCTGTTGCAAAACCGAATTCTTCTGCACCGAGCATTGCGGCAATTGCAACATCACGGCCGTTCATAAGCTTACCGTCGGTTTCGATAACAACCTTGTTACGGAGGTCATTCATAATGAGTGTCTGATGAGCCTCGGCAAGACCAAGTTCCCATGGAAGACCTGCGTTGTAGATTGAGTTTCTCGGAGCAGCACCTGTACCGCCGTCATAACCTGAAATAAGGATTACGCCTGCACCTGCTTTTGCAACACCTGCGGCAACTGTACCTACACCACATTCTGAAACGAGCTTAACAGAGATTCTTGCGTCTTTGTTAGAGTTCTTGAGGTCATAGATAAGCTGTGCAAGGTCCTCAATTGAGTAGATGTCGTGGTGCGGTGGGGGAGAGATGAGCGATACACCCGGTGTTGAATGACGGGTTTTTGCAATCCAAGGATAAACCTTTTTGCCCGGAAGATGTCCGCCTTCACCCGGCTTTGCACCCTGAGCCATTTTAATCTGAATTTCGTTTGCAGATGTGAGGTATCTTGATGTAACACCGAAACGACCTGATGCAACCTGCTTGATTGCAGAACACTTGTCAACTTTCTGTCCCTTTGTGAGAAGTCTTTCAAGGCTTTCGCCGCCCTCACCTGAGTTTGACTTGCCGTGGAGACGGTTCATTGCGATTGCAAGTGTTTCGTGAGCCTCCTGTGAGATTGAACCGTATGACATAGCGCCTGTCTTGAAACGCTTTACGATTGAATCAACGCTTTCAACCTCATCAAGCGGAACAGGAGTTTCTGCAAAGTTGAAGTCGAAAAGACCTCTGATGTTTACAGGATCCATTTCTTCGGAAATCATATGAGAATACTTTTTGTAAAGCTCATAATCGCCTGTTCTTGTTGCCTGCTGGAGCATATATATAGTCTGCGGATTGTAGAGGTGTTCTTCTTTGCCGCTTCTGAACTTGTGTGAACCACGGGATTCAAGCTCATCGCTTACACCGAGGTCAAGCGGATCGAATGCCGCTGTGTGAAGTCTGTCAACATTCTTTTCGATATCCTTAATTGTGATACCGCCGATTCTGCTGACTGTGCCTGTAAAGTATTCGTCGATAACATCCTTGCCGATACCGATAGCTTCAAAAATCTGTGAGCCCTGATATGACTGGATTGTTGAAATACCCATTTTTGACGCAATCTTTACAATGCCGTGGAGAACTGCGCTGTTGTAATCGTCAACTGCTGCGTAGTAGTCCTTGTCAAGAAGGTCATCACCGATAAGCTCGTGGATTGTTTCCTGAGCAAGATACGGGTTGATTGCACTTGCACCGTAACCGAGAAGTGTTGCAAAATGATGAACTTCTCTCGGCTCACCGCTTTCGAGAACAATTGCAAGTGAAGTTCTCTTCTTTGTTGCAACAAGATGCTGATGAAGAGCAGATACTGCAAGCAGTGACGGAATTGCAAGATGGTTTTCGTCAACTCCTCTGTCGGAGAGGATGAGGATATTTGCGCCGTCATTGTAAGCCTTGTCAGCCTCAATGAAAAGTCGCTTAACAGCCTTTGAAAGGCTTGTGTTCTTGTAGTAAAGAATCGGAATAACCGCAACCTTAAAGCCCGGAATGTGCATATTCTTGATTTTAAGAATATCGGTTGATGTAAGAATCGGGTTGTGAATCTTCATAACCTTGCAGTTTTCGGGACGCTCTTCAAGAATGTTGCCGTCTTCGCCAATATAGATAGTTGTTGATGTTACAACTTCCTCACGGATTGCGTCAATCGGTGGGTTAGTAACCTGTGCAAAGAGCTGCTTGAAGTAGTTGAACAGTGGCTGCGGTTCTTTTGAAAGGACTGCAAGCGGGCTGTCTGTACCCATTGCGGCAATTGACTCTGTGCCGTTCTTTGCCATAGGAAGAATTGATGTCATAACATCTTCGTATGTATAGCCGAAAGCTTTCTGGAGCTTTTGTCTTTCTTTATATGAATGTTCCTCAACCTTCATATTCGGAATCTTGAGGTCTTTAAGACAAACAAGATTGCTGTCAAGCCATTCGCCGTAAGGCTGCTTTGATGCGTAATACTCTTTGAGTTCATCATCATCAATAAGTCTGCCCTGAACTGTGTCAACGAGGAGCATCTTACCGGGGCGAAGTCTTTCCTTTGTAACAATCTTTGCGGGATCAATAGGAAGTGCGCCGACTTCTGACGAAAGAATGAGGTTGCCGTCATCTGTGATGTAGTATCTTGACGGACGAAGACCATTACGGTCAAGAACCGCACCCATAATGTCACCGTCTGAGAAAAGGATTGATGCAGGACCATCCCACGGCTCCATCATTGTTGCATAGTACTGATAGAAGTCCTTTTTCTTCTGGCTCATTGTGCCGTTGTTATCCCACGGCTCAGGAATTGTAATCATAACGGCAAGGGGAAGTTCCATACCGCTCATTACGAGAAATTCAAGTGTGTTATCAAGCATTGCAGAGTCTGAACCCTCTGTGTTTACAACAGGGATAACCTTGTCGAGGTCGCCCTTGAGATGCTCAGAACGCATTGTTTCTTCACGGGCAAGCATTTTATCTGCGTTGCCTCTGATTGTGTTGATTTCACCGTTGTGAACAATCATTCTGTTAGGATGAGCTCTCTGCCAGCTCGGATTTGTGTTAGTTGAAAAACGGGAGTGAACCATAGCGATTGCAGACTCGTAATCCTCATCCTGAAGATCAAGGAAGAAGTTGCGGAGGTCGCCTACGAGGAACATACCCTTATATACAATAGTTCTGCTTGAAAGCGAAACTACATATGTGTCTTCATTACTCTGTTCAAAAACTCTTCTTGCAACATAGAGCTTTCTGTCAAACGGAAGACCTCTCTTTACGCCGTGAGGTCTTTTGATAAAGCACTGCATAATTGCAGGCATACACTCAACTGCTCTGTGACCGAGTACTTCGGGTTTTGACGGAACATTTCTCCAACCGAGGACTGTAAGACCTTCTTTTTCGGCAATGATTTCAAACATCTTCTTTGCCTGATTTCTTGCAAGTTCATTCTGAGGGAAGAAGAACATACCAACAGCGTAATCTCTCTCGGAACCGAGCTTAATGCCGATTTCTGCAGCTGCCTTTTTGAAAAATTTGTGTGAAATCTGAAGCAGAATACCTACGCCGTCACCTGTTTTGCCTTCGGCGTCCTTGCCGGCTCTGTGTTCGAGCGTTTCAACGATTGTCAGAGCGTTTGCCACGGTGTCGTGTGACTTTATACCCTTAATATTTACAACAGCTCCGATACCGCAGTTATCATGTTCAAACTTTGGAGAATACAGAGTCTTGCTGTTCTCTCTGACTGTCTGTTCCATTAATGATCACCCTTTCCTGTTAATCACAAAATTATTCAGCGGACTTTTTTATATACATATATATGTAAAAGGAAGTTTGCTTTCGTAAACTTATCGGTTCAAAGTGGCAATATTGTTCTGCCGGTTAATAATCAGTAATATATATGTAATTGTAAAATGCCCGATCTCTTCTCAGCGGTAGAACCGCTCTGCTCAGCCTGTATAATATCCTGCAAAGGTGAATGTGCAGGTCGGCTGAATTTCTGAAATGCCTTGTCATCTTTGATATAAGGAAAATCAGCACTTAGATTATATAACTATACATTGTGCTTTGTCAAGGGAAAATAGAGGAAAATTGCAACTTTAGAGTACAAAACTTTCATTTTACTGTGACTCTTGTAGAAAATATGCAACTCTTTTTGGTGTTTGAGTTCAATTTTGCAGGAAAATTAATAAAACTTGCAATTTCAAAACTTTTTTTGAAAAATGTATTGACAAATCGGAAAAAGTAGAATATACTAACAACATCAAAGACAGCAAGGGCGCTGTGAGCTGAGGCTTACAGTGTCCTTTTCTGTTTTTATAAAAGCAAAATCAGACCATAAAATTAATTTTTCAAAATGGATAGGAGAGAATTAAAATGGCAAAAGTTCCCGAAATTTTTGGCAGCATGGTATTTAATGATCAGAAGATGCAGGAAAGACTTCCAAAGTCAACCTACAAGGCACTGAAGAAGACAATCCAGAACGGTGAACCACTTGATCTTAGCGTTGCAAATGTTGTTGCAGCAGCTATGAAGGATTGGGCAGTTGAAATGGGTTGTACTCACTACACTCACTGGTTCCAGCCGATGACAGGTGTTACAGCTGAAAAGCATGACAGCTTTATCGCACCAAACGGTGACGGTCAGGTTATCATGGAGTTCTCAGGTAAAGAACTTGTAAAGGGCGAACCTGATGCTTCATCTTTCCCGAGTGGCGGTATTCGTGCTACATTCGAGGCAAGAGGTTATACAACTTGGGACCCAACATCATACGCATTTGTTAAGGACGGAACACTTTACATTCCGACAGCATTCTGTTCTTACACAGGCGAGGTTCTCGATAAGAAAACTCCTCTTCTTCGTTCAATGGAAAGAATCAACACAGAGGCTGTAAAGATTCTTCACCTCCTCGGCAAAGAAGATGTAACAAGAGTTACAACAACAGTTGGTCCTGAGCAGGAATACTTCCTTATTGATAAGGACGCTTACGATCAGAGAGAAGACCTTATTTATACAGGCAGAACACTTTTCGGTGCAAAAGCACCAAAGGGTCAGGAGCTTGACGACCATTACTTCGGCGCAATCAAGACAAGAGTTGCAGCTTATATGAAGGATCTTGACGAGGAACTTTGGAAACTCGGTATCCTTGCAAAGACAAAGCATAATGAGGTTGCTCCTTCACAGCACGAGCTTGCTCCTATCTTCACAACAACAAACATTGCAACAGACCACAACGAGCTTACAATGGAAGTTATGAAGAAGGTTGCTGAAAGACACAACCTTGTTTGCCTCCTCCATGAAAAGCCATTCGCAGGTGTTAACGGTTCAGGTAAGCACAACAACTGGTCAATCTCAACAAATACAGGCGAGAACCTTCTCGACCCAGGTAAGACTCCTGAGAGCAACCTCCAGTTCCAGCTCTTCCTTGCAGCTGTTGTAAAGGCTGTTCACGAGTATCAGGATCTTCTCAGAATCACAGTTGCATCAGCAGGTAACGACCACCGTCTCGGCGCTAACGAAGCACCGCCTGCAATTATTTCAATGTATCTTGGCGATGACCTTGGCGAACTCGTTGATTCAATTATTCACGACAGAGAATATGTAAGCAAGGGTAAGCAGAAGATGAAGACAGGCGTTGATGTTCTTCCTGACTTTATGAAGGATACATCAGACCGTAACCGTACATCACCTTTTGCATTTACAGGTAACAAGTTTGAGTTCAGAGCTCTTGGTTCTTCACTCAACATTGCTTGTCCTAACTATATGCTCAACACTATGGTAGCTGAAGAGCTTTCACAGTTCTACGATGAACTTAAGAATGCAGATGATCTTGACGATGCTATCAGAGCTCTTGTTAAGAAAGTATTCACAGAGCATCAGAACATTATCTTCAACGGCAACAACTACGCTCCGGAGTGGGTTGACGAGGCTGAAAGAAGAGGTCTTCTTAACCTTAAGTCACTTCCGGACGCAATGGCTCACTTCCTCGACAAGAAGAATGTTGACCTCTTTGTTAAGAACAAGATTTGTTCAGAAGAAGAAATCCGTGCAAGATATGAGATCGAGCTTGAAAGCTATTCAAAGCAGATTAACATTGAGGCTCTCACAATGATTGATATGGCTAAGAAGAACATTCTTCCTGCCGTTACATCATATGTAAGAGATCTTACAGATACAGCACTTGCTAAGAAGGCACTTTCAGAGGCTATTCCTACAAGCGTTGAAGAAGACCTTATCACAAGCCTTTCAAACAAACTCGTATGCTTCTCTAAGAAGACAGAAGAGCTTGAAGAGGCAGTTATTAAGGCAAGCGAGTACAGCGATGACAACCTTAAGTATGCAAAGTATTACAGAGAAGTTGTATTTGCACTTATGCAGGAACTCAGAGCTGTGGGCGACGCAATGGAAACAGAAACAGCATCAGAATACTGGCCTTATCCTTCATACGGCGAACTTCTTTTCGGTGTGTGATTGATAGAACCTCTATTTACATTATATATGTATAACAGGTAACACAACGGCGTGTGACCGGCAGTAATTAAACTACTGTCGAGTCCACGCCGTTTTTGTTATTTTGATTTAAAGGAGAGATTTATATGGCAGAACTAATTTACGGAGGCACAGGCGTCTGGTTTATGATCGGTGCTTTGCTTGTGTTCTTTATGCAGTGCGGATTTGCAATGGTTGAAACCGGTTTTACAAGAGCTAAAAACGCAGGTAACATCATTATGAAGAACCTGATGGACTTTTGTATCGGTACAGTAGTATTCAGCCTCTTAGGCTTTGGTCTTATGATGTCCGAAGATTATGTTGCAGGCTTCATCGGTGTTCCTAACCTCAATATGTTCACAGATTGGATGCATTTTGACTGGAACTCATTTGTATTCCAGCTTGTATTCTGTGCTACGGCAGCTACTATCGTATCAGGTGCTATGGCAGAGCGTACAAAGTTCTCAGCATACTGTGTTTACAGCGCAGTTATTTCACTTGTTGTTTACCCGATTGAAGCAGGTTGGGTATGGAACAGTCAGGGTTGGCTTGCACAGCTCGGTTGCATCGACTTCGCTGGTTCAATCGTAATTCATATGGTTGGCGGTATCTCAGCACTCGTTGGTGCTATCATTCTTGGACCTCGTATTGGTAAGTACGGCAAGAACGGTAAGGTAAACGCTATCCCCGGTCACAGCATCACTCTCGGTGCTCTCGGTGTATTCATCCTTTGGTTTGCATGGTACGGCTTTAACGGTGCTGCTGCTGAAGACGGTCACCGTCTTGGCCAGATTCTTCTCACAACAACAATTGCTCCGGCAGTTGCAACAGTAACAACAATGCTCTTTACATGGATTAAGAACGGCAAGCCTGATGTTTCAATGTGTCTTAACGCATCACTCGCAGGTCTTGTAGCAATCACAGCAGGTTGTGCTGATGTTGACGCAATCGGCGCTGGCATTATCGGTATCGTTTCAGGTATCCTCATCGTAGTAGCAGTTGAATTTGTTGATATTAAGCTCAAGATAGATGACCCTGTCGGTGCATTCTCAGTACACGGCGTAAACGGTATGTGGGGCGGCCTTGCAGTAGGTCTTTTCGCAACAGGTAACGGTCAGAACGGTGTAACAGGTCTTTTCTACGGCGGTGGTTTTGCACAGCTCGGTAAGCAGGCTCTCGGTATTGTTACAATCGTAGCTTGGACAGTTGTTTGTATGATCATCGTATTTACAATCATCAAAAAGACAGTTGGTCTTCGTGTTTCAAGAGACGAAGAAATGAAGGGCCTTGACATCTGCGAGCACGGTCTTATCAGTGCATATGCAGACTTTATGCCAATCGGCGTAGGCACAGCTTCACTTGATGAAACATTTGATGTTGACGGTAATGTTCCTGCAACTCAGGCAGTTCCTGTTCAGCTTGCAGGTAAGTATGATATGGCTACTGACGGCACAAAGATTACTAAGATTGATATTCTCCTTAAGCAGTCAAAGCTTGAAGCTCTTAAGGAAGAGATGGATAAACTCGGCATCACAGGTATGACAGTATCACAGGTGCTCGGTTGCGGTGCTCAGAAGGGTAAAGCAGAGTATTACCGTGGTGTTGCTATTGAAAGTAACCTCCTTCCTAAGATGAAGGTTGAAATCGTAGTTTGCAAGGTTCCTGTTAAGGCAGTTGTTGATGCTGCTGTTAAGGCACTTTACACAGGTCACATCGGTGACGGCAAGATCTTTATCTATGATGTTGAAGATGTTGTTAAGGTAAGAACAGGCGAAACAGGCTACGATGCTATGCAGGATGTTGAATAATCCTAAGATAGCTTAATTAACCTATCCTTTTTAATTCACATAAACCGAGACACCCCGAGCGGCAATAGCTGTTCGGGGTGTTTTGGCTCTATACTATATATATAATAGTGTCAAAAATCAAAGTTTACACTATACTGAATATTTGAATTATATTGTCTAAAACCATAAATAATAATGAAAAGACAATTTGCTGCAAAACCCGAAAAATGTCAAAAAGTGTAAATTAAATTTGCATAAAAAATGTTTTTACAAAATTGTAAAAAATATTGTCATAATTCCTTTAAGTAAATAACAATAGGGGTTAATCTTGTAAAATAATAAGATGAATGAAACAATATGCGGTGGTGAGGTTCTTGAAAAATGCTTTGTTGATTTCACACTCTGAACAGAGTGCTGCTTCTCTGTCTCAGCTTCTCGAAAGCGAGGGCTATACAGAGATTTCTGTTTGCGCAACCTCACAGGAGGCAAAAGATTTTGCCAATGGTGAAACTTTTGACCTTATCTGCATTAACGCTCCGCTTGAAAAGGAAAACGGTATAGAACTGTCAAAGTACTTTGCCCGTACAACCCGTTCAAGTGTTGTTATAATAGTACCGCAGCGTAATGCAGATTATGTAAACGATGCGCTTACCGAACACGGTGTTCTTGTTATTGCAAAGCCTGTAAACAAGCACCTGTTTCACCACTTTTTGCAGTTTACCGAATGTTTCAAGATGCGTATGTTCCGTGTGATTGAGGAAAATGAAAAACTCAAGCATATGGTTGAGGATATGAAGATAATAAACAGAGCAAAATTTTTGCTTATTACCTGCCTTAATATGTCCGAAGATCAGGCACACCGCTATCTTGAAAAACAGGCAATGGACCTCAGAACAAGTAAACTTGAGGTAGCAAAACAGGTTATTAAAACCTATGAGAACTGACTGCAATTTTTTAGTTTATTGAAAGGAATGTGTTTTTATGAGCCGTGCGGCATACTTAATCCTTGAAAACGGAACAGTTTTTGAGGGCAAGGCGTTTGGTGCCGAAAAAGAAACTACGGGAGAACTTGTTTTTACTACTGCAATGACAGGTTATCTTGAAACACTCACCGACCCCAGCTATTTTGGTCAGGTGGTTATTCAGACATTCCCTTTAATCGGCAACTATGGTGTTATCCCTGCCGATTTTGAAAGTGACTCACCGTCACTGAAAGGTTATATTGTACGAGAATGGTGCCAAGTTCCTTCAAACTTCCGTTGTGAGGGTGATCTTGACACCTTTTTAAAAGAGTCGGGAATTCCCGGTATCTACGGAATCGACACCCGTGCGCTCACAAGAATCGTGCGTGAATACGGTGTGCTTAACTGCAAAATCTCTTATTCTCCCGATGTAACGAAGGAAGAGCTTGAAGAGATTAAGAACTATGTTATTACAGAGGCAGTTGAAAGCACAACCATAAATGAAAAGAAACATTTTGACGCTGAAAACGGCGATCTCAATGTTGTGCTTATGGACTTTGGCGCAAAACATAACATCGGCAGAGAGCTTGTTAAGAGAGGTTGCAACCTCACAGTTGTTCCCGCTCACACAACAGCAGATGAAATCAAGGCTATGAATCCCGACGGCGTAATGCTTTCTAACGGACCGGGAGATCCGTCCGACAACACAGAGATTATTGCTGAACTCAAAAAGCTTTGTGACTACAAGATTCCGACATTCGGTATCTGCCTCGGTCATCAGCTCCTTGCACTTTCACAGGGGGCAAAAACAGAAAAGCTCAAGTACGGTCACAGAGGTGCAAACCAGCCTGCAAAAGAAGTTGAAACAGGCAGAGTTTACATCACATCACAGAACCACGGCTACGCTGTTGTAAGCGACAGTATGCCTGAGAACGGCAAAGTAAGTTTTGTGAACGGCAACGATAACACCTGCGAGGGTGTAAACTACACAAATATGCCTGCTTTCTCGGTTCAGTTCCACCCCGAAGCTTGCGGCGGTCCTCACGATACAGCATTTTTGTTTGACCGTTTTATTGAATTGATGAAGAACAACAAGAAATAAGAGTCCGAATTTCGGATTACTATTCATAAGAACAGATACAATAATTACTTGAACGAGGAATGATTATATGCCACTCAAAAAGAATATTAAACGAGTTATGGTAATCGGTTCGGGCCCTATCGTAATCGGTCAGGCTGCCGAATTTGACTATGCAGGCACACAGGCTTGCCGTGCACTTAAAGAAGAAGGTCTTGAGGTTATTCTCGTAAACTCAAACCCTGCTACAATTATGACTGATAATGCAATGGCTGATAAAATCTACATTGAGCCGTTGACACTTGAAACAGTTAAGAGAATTATCAAAAAGGAACGCCCCGACAGCCTTCTTTCAACTCTTGGCGGTCAGACAGGTCTTACCCTTTCAATGCAGCTTGCAAAAGAAGGTTTTCTTGACAAATACGGCGTTCAGCTTCTCGGTGCAAACCCTGAAACAATCGACAAGGCAGAGGATAGACAGCTTTTCAAGGACACAATGCTTGAAATCGGTCAGCCTGTTATTCCGTCACTTGTTGTTACAGATGTTGAATCAGCTGTTAAGTTTGCCGATGAGATCGGTTATCCTGTAATTATCCGTCCTGCATTCACACTCGGCGGTACAGGCGGCGGTATTGTTGATAACGAAGAAGAGCTTCGTGAAATTACATCGAACGGTCTTGAACTTTCACCTATTACACAGGTACTTGTTGAAAAATGTATCTCAGGTTGGAAAGAAATCGAGTTCGAGGTTATGCGTGACAGCGACGGCAATGTTATCACTGTCTGCTCAATGGAAAACTTCGACCCTGTTGGTGTTCATACAGGTGACTCAATCGTTATCGCTCCGACAGTAACACTTGCCGACAAGGAATATCAGATGCTCAGAAGTGCGGCTCTCAACA
>CACXEX010000085.1 GCA_902766775.1 uncultured Ruminococcus sp.
CCGAAGAAGATAGGGAAAAGGTGAAATTTGCCCTTGAAATAACCAACACGGGAAAGTTTATGGACAAGCCTGTTTCACAACTTTCGGGCGGTCAAAAACAGCGTGTGTGGATTGCAATGGCACTTGCTCAGGATACAAAAATTCTCTTTCTTGACGAACCGACAACATACCTTGACATACGCTATCAATTGCAAATTCTTCGCCTTGTAAAACGCCTGAACAGTGAATTTAATATAACCGTGATTATGGTTCTGCACGACATCAACCAGTCGCTTTATTACAGCGATGAAATTGTTGCAATGCAGAACGGAAAAATACTTTCACAGGGTATTCCAAAAGAAATTATAACGCCGAAACTTATCGAAGATGTTTACGGCGTTACACTTGAAACAGGCGAGATTGACGGCAAGCCGTTTGTAATACCCGTGTAAAAGGAAAGGTGGGAATGAAACTGAAACGAGTAACCGAGGATTATCTCAAGACAATTTATATTCTTTCGTCAAAGGGAGAAGTTCACGCAACAAAATTAGCCGAAGAACTCGGTGTGTCAAAACCGACCGTTTCGGTTTCATTAAAATCACTTGAAAAGGACGGCTACATAACCCGTGACGAAAACAGGGTAATCTCCCTCACAAGCTCAGGGAAAAAGATTGCAAAAAGCGTTTACGAGCGTCATTGTGTGTTTTGTGAAATGCTCGAAAATCTCGGTGTTGATAAAACAACCGCCGCATCCGATGCCTGCAAACTTGAACATGTAGTAAGTCCCGAAAGCTTTAACGCTTTGCGAAAACTTACCAAATATGCAGATAATAAAAAATAACAAAAGGAGAGCAAATTTGAAACTCAAAAAAATCATTTTCATAATAATCGGTTGTGTATCTCTCGGAATTGGTTGTGTTGGAATAGTCCTCCCAATTTTGCCGACAGTACCGTTCTTTTTGCTGACAGTATTCTGTTTTGCAAATTCTTCCGAAAAATTACATAACTGGTTCGTGAACACAAAAATGTACAAAAAACACCTTGATTCGTTTGTCAAGAAAAAGGGTATGACAGTAAAAACCAAGGTTACAATTCTCACATCAGTCACAATAGTTATGGCATTCGGATTTATAATTATGATGATTAAGGGCATAGTAATTCCAAGCATAATTCTTGCCGTTGTGTGGTTAGTTCATTTAATTTATTTTATTTTCTTTGTCAAAACGATTTCCTCCGATAAAGTCGATGAAACGAAAAAGAAATTTTTATCGGCAAAATAACAAAAGGGCACAGTAGCAAATCGCTTACTGTGCTCTTATACTTTATTATTCAATTTTTTGAAATCTAACGCAAAAGTGGCGATATACCAAACCACCATACTTTAGCTCATAGTTCTGTTTGTAAATTCTGAATGGAGAACTGAGAAAAAATTTAATAATAGTATAAATACAAATAGATTTGTAAATGCGTTTTTGCGTGAAGAACGGTTATTCTTTACAATGTAAGAAGAATTTAAATTGTAAAAATTTCTCTCAAAGCACTTGACCTAAAGTCAACTTTATGTTATATAATAAACCCAAAGAGATACTTCTCTGATTTATATTATAAAATTATATGATAAGGAGAGCTGATAGCAATGTATATTGAAAAAATCAACGGACCTCAGGATGTAAAAAAGCTCAATCTTGATGAGCTTAACGCTCTTGCAGCGGAGATGCGTGACGCATTACTTCACCGTGCAAGTGTTCACGGCGGTCACTTTGGACCAAATTTCGGCATTGTAGAGGCTACAATTGCCCTTCATTATGTTTTTGATTCACCAAAGGATAAGTTCGTATTTGATGTTTCACACCAGTCATACCCTCATAAAATCCTCACAGGCAGAAAGGAAGCATATATCGCAAAAGAACATTATGATGATGTAACAGGCTATACAAGCCCAATAGAGAGCGAACACGATATGTTTACAGTCGGTCATACATCAACCTCTGTAAGCCTTGCTTGCGGTCTTGCAAGTGGCAGAGATGTCACTAACGGCGAGGGTAATGTTATTGCACTCATCGGTGACGGTTCAATCAGCGGCGGTGAAGCTCTTGAAGGCCTTAATGTTGCAGGTGAAATGGACTCAAATCTTATTATTGTTGCAAATGATAACCAGATGTCAATTGCTGAAAATCACGGTGGACTTTATAAGAATCTCAAACTTCTTCGTGATACAGACGGCAAGGCTGAATGTAACCTTTTCAAGTCAATGGGACTTGATTATGTATATGTCAAGGACGGCAACAATATTGAAGAGCTTATCAAGGCTTTCAAGTCTGTAAAAGACATTGATCACCCTGTTGTTGTTCATATCAACACACTCAAAGGTAAGGGATACAAGCCCGCCGAAACCGATAAAGAGAGCTGGCACTGGTGTATGCCGTTTGATATTAAAACAGGTAAAACCACAGTTAAATTTCCTGATGAAGAAGATTACAGTTCAATCACAACAGAATATCTCAGAAATAAGATGAAGTCTGACAAGTCTGTTGTAGCAATCACAGCAGGCACACCCGGACTTTACGGCTTTACTCCCGATGAAAGGAAGTCATTTGGCAGGCAGTTCCTCGATGTAGGTATTGCAGAGCAGACGGCTGTTGCAATGGCATCTGCTATCGCAAAGAATGGTGGCAAGCCTGTATTCAATGTTTACAGCTCATTCATTCAGAGGACTTACGATCAGCTTTCACAGGACTTGTGCATTGACTCAAATCCTGCAACAATCCTTGTTCAGACTGCGTCTGTAAACGGTATGACAGATGTTACACACCTCGGAATTTTTGATATTCCTATGATTTCAAATATTCCTAACCTTGTTTATATCGCTCCGACAACCAAGGAAGATTACCTTGCAGTTCTCGATTGGAGCATTGAGCAGACAGACTATCCGGTTGCAATCCGTGTTCCTGTTGCTGAACTTGTTTCAACTGGCAAGTCATGTACAAAGAATTTTGCAGAACTCAATAAGTATGAAGTTGCTCAGCAGGGAAGTAAGGTAGCAATAATTGCACTCGGTTCTTTCTACGGTATGGGTGAGCAGGCTGCAAAGCTCATTGAAGAAAAAACAGGCACAGCGCCTACTCTTATCAATCCATATTACATTACAGGTGTTGATACAGAACTTCTTGAAAACCTCAAGAAAAACCACGATGTCGTTGTAACACTTGAAGACGGTGTGCTTGACGGCGGCTTTGGTGAGAAGATTGCCCGTTTCTACGGTCCATCAGATGTTAAGGTTATCAACTTTGGCCTTAAAAAGGAATTCATTGACAGATATAATCCGGCCGATGTCCTCAAAGAAAACCATCTTACACCTGAGCAGATTGCAGAAGATGCAACAGCATTGGTTAAATAATTTAAAATATAAGGCATTTAACTTAAAAAAGGAACTGTTTCTGATTGATTCAAAACAGTTCCTTCTGCTATTATTATCGTCAAAATTTGCTTTGTGAATGGTATTGACATAAAGCTGACTTTAGGTTGTATAATTATAGCATAATCTTTTAGGAGGTAATATCAATGGTAAAACAGACAGCAGGAAGAGATAAACTCGGTGAGTTTGCGCCGAAATTTGCAGAGCTTAATGACGATGTCCTTTTCGGTGAAGTGTGGAGTAGGGAAGACAAG
>CACXEX010000086.1 GCA_902766775.1 uncultured Ruminococcus sp.
AAATCGGCAAGCAAAATTGTGTCCGTTGAAAAATGGTAGCTGTCGGACACATATATTTTAATACCGCTGCCAAGCGGTTCAAGATGTGTATTATTCATCGGTATTCCCCTGAAAATAGTAATTAAAAAGCGGCAAGGAATTCCCTGCCGCCTGTTTTTGTGGATTAACCCTTATTAGCCTTCGTGTGGAGCGCCAACGGGGCAAACTTCAGCACATGAACCGCAATCAACACAAGCGTCTGCATTGATTTCATACTTGCCGTCGCCTTCTGAAATAGCTTCGCAAGGACAGTTGTCTGCACAAGCACCACACATGATGCAATCGTCACTGATAGTATATGCCATAGGAAAATACCTCCTTCATAAATTTCACCTTTATTGTAACATAAATTTTGAAAAAAGCAACCTTTTGGAAAGAATTTTATATTTTAAACTAAAAACTGTTCTTTCTTACTGCAACTTGACGAATACAGTACATATTAAAAACAATTATTCAAGTCCCTTGAACTTTTCAACATCTTTCTTGTCAAGCTTGATATAGCCGTCTTTGACGAGCTTGCACTGCTTGACTGTAAATGACTTCGGTGCGGCATCGTCGGGAGTGTTGTTGAGCTTAACCTTTAAAGTTCCTGCAATGAGGTTGTTTTCAACAACAAGACCTCTGCCCTCGGGAGTGTTTACAATTGCACCGACCTTTGGTGTACGTTTAAGAAGGTCTGTGTATGCCTCCTGTTCGTATTTAAGACAACACATAAGTCTGCCGCAAGTTCCCGAAATTTTAACAGGAGAGAGCGACAAGCCCTGTTCCTTTGCCATTTTAATTGAAACAGGCTGGAACTCGCCCATAAAGCTTGCACAACAGAACGGCTTACCGCAGATACCGAGTCCGCCGAGCATTTTTGCCTCATCACGGACACCAATCTGACGAAGTTCAATTCGTGTTCTGAAAACACCTGCAAGGTCTTTTACAAGGGCACGGAAGTCAACTCTTCCGTCAGCCGTAAAGTAGAAAAGAATTTTGCTGTTGTCAAATGTATATTCAACATTTACAAGCTTCATTTCAAGCTTGTGGTGGGCAATTTTCTGCTCACAAATTCTGTATGCTTCCTTTTCTTTAAGCTTGTTTTCAGCAAGGTGATTAAGGTCTTTTTCGGTTGCAATTCTGATTAACGGCTTGAGCGGATGAGAAATCTCCGCATCGTCAACAGTCTTGTTCGGAGTCGCAACCTCTCCGCACTCAAGACCTCTTGCCGTTTCAACAATTACCCTGTCACCTGTGTTAAGTTTATTGTCAAGCGGATCAAAGTAGTACACTTTGCCGACTTCTTTAAATCGTACTCCGATTACCTCTGCCATGAAATCCTCCTGTATTCTCCGCACAGCCAAGTGGTGAGGAGATTTATATTTATATGTTTTGGTATTTTCAGTTTTGCGTTCTCGGTCAGCTCAATCATTGAAATCAGCTTTGCCCGAGTAAATCGTCTTGCAAGCTCTCTTGCACAATCTTCGTCAAAAACCGCCTCCGCTCCAACGCTTTTCGCCATTCCGTCACGCAGAATCAGCTTTACGACAAGCAGAATTTCGTCCGCAAGGTTTTTGTCGCTGAGGGCATAGAGTGCCTGCATAAGGTCATACTCCCGTGTCGAAAGAATTCCTTTTATAATTTTCTTTGCACCCGCAACCGCATCATCGCTGAAAACATCTTTTGTTTTCAAACGGAACACGCTTGAACGGGAAAGAATGGTTGTGAGCAGTTTTTTGGAATTTTCGCAGAGCATAATGAAATATACATTCTGCGGCGGTTCTTCAAGGAGCTTCAAAAACGAGTTCTGAACAATTTCCGAAAGCCTTGTGTCGGCAAAAGGAAAGATATACACCTTTGCCTCAGCCTCATTCGGCTTAATGATTGAGTCCTTGATTATCTCCCTCATCTGCTCAATGGAATTTTGTTTTCTGTCCTTTGGGAGTTCAACATATTTAATGTCGGCGTGTGCCTTGTTTTTTGCTTTGTGACATTGCTCGCAATGACCGCACGGCTTTATCGGTTCGGTACACACCGCATACATTGACAGGAACACAGCAAGGTTCATCGCCTTTTCGCTGTCCCTGCTTTCTATTACAATAGCGTGAGGAACTCTGCCCTGAATGTCAAGGGTATTGAGGGTTTGTTTTATGTTGTCGTCAAAATCAAATCCGTCAAAATTCAAAATTCCACCTCCGCTTATTTATCACATTTAATTATATCATTTTATTTTTGCAATTTCCACAGTTATTTTAAGGCTACGGTATTGGTAACAATTTCGCCCTTGTCGGTGATGTCGATAATGCCGTAGGATGCATAGTAGCCGTGGCATGAACCGGGGTTCATAATATACAGACCGTCCTCGTAGAGTGTGAGAGGCATATGTGTGTGACCAAATAGGAGAATATCCGCTCCTGCCTCTCTTGCGGCGGAGGTGATGCGGTAAAGTCCCGATTTTGCGTCATAGAGGTGTCCGTGTGTCACAAAGATAGTTTTACCGCAGGCTTTGAAAATTTCCTTTGACGGAAAAAAGCTGTTCCAGTCGCAGTTGCCTCTTACGGCAACAATCATCTTGTCTTTGTAATTATCTTTTAAAAACTGCTGTTGCTCTTCACCGTCACCGCAATGCACAATTATTTCAGCCTTGCGCTGTGCGTCAACGGCTTTGATAAGACTGCGAAGATCTCCGTGAGTGTCCGAAACTACCAAAATACGCATTGAAAATTCTCCGTTCTAAAAATAAAATTTCCGCATAGTATATGTTGAGGTGTTGGTATGTCTGATAATAAAAAAGTTAATAAACTGCTCGGTGAGGTATCGAAAAAGTACGGTATCTCTAAGGAACAGCTTGAAAATGCCGCACAGAGCGGTAACATAGAAAATCTTTTGAAAAATACTAATCCGAATCAGTCAAAACAGATTGAAAGCGTTCTGTCAGACCCCGAAAAGGCGAAAAAGCTTTTGCAAAGTCCACAGGCTCAGGCGCTGATGAAGCTGCTCGGCGGTGAATGATATGTCGGATTTACAGGATAAGCTCAATCAGATTTTGCAGAACCCCGAAGCGATGAAACAGGTGCAAAGCCTTGGGGCGCAGCTTGGTCTGACGGGAGAGCAAAAACAACCGCCAAAGCCGAAACCGCCCGAAAATAATTTTTTATCGGCACTGGGCGGTGACGATACGATCGGCACAATTGCAAAATTTGCACCGCTTTTAAACTCGCTGAATAACAGCGATGACACCACCCGACTGCTTGATTCGCTCAGGCCGTTCCTTTCACGAGAACGGCAGGAAAAGCTTGACAAAGCCGAAAAAATGCTGAAACTATTCCGCCTTATGCCGTTACTGCGTGAAAACGGATTGTTCTGACAGGAGGTGATTTTTTGCCGAGTTTTGAAGAGGAGGCTTTTAACCGTGCACAACAGATGCACAGAAAGCCGCAATTCAACCGTGAAGTGCCAAAGAGAGAAGTTCCGAAACCACCCGAAAAGCAAGAAGAACCAAAGCCGGAAATTCCAGAACCGCCTGTTCCGAAAAAGGATGACGGCCTTTTGAATATGATGTTCAAAAACAAGGAACAGAGCCTAATTCTTCTACTTGTGATACTGCTTATGGAAGAAAACACCGATCCGTCCGTTCTGCTTGCATTGATGTATCTTTTGATGTGATTATCGGATTTGTCCGTTTCCTCTGATAATATATTTTGAGCTTGTAAGCTCGTTAAGTCCCATAGGACCTCTTGCGTGGAGTTTCTGTGTTGAAATTCCGATTTCTGCGCCGAGTCCAAACTCCCCGCCGTCAGTAAAGCGAGTTGATGCGTTTACATAAACTGCCGCAGAATCAATTCGTGCCGTAAACTCGTTTGCGCTGTTGTAGTCGTTTGTCACGATACATTCGCTGTGACCTGTGCTGTACTTCTGAATGTGAGCAATTGCATCATCAAGGCTGTCAACAACCTTTACGGCGATGATGTAATCGAGAAATTCGATTTTGTAGTCCTCTTCCGTTGCGGGAACAACGCAGTCGCCGAGAATCTGTTTTGTTCTGTCGCAACCTCTGATTTCAACATTCTTTTTATCAAGCTCTGCTTTGATTACGGGCAGAGCTTTTTCTGCGATATCCTTGTGTACAAGCAATGTTTCAAGCGCATTGCATACAGACGGACGGGAAGTTTTGCCGTTGAAAACAATATTCTTTGCCATTTCAATATCTGCGCTCTTGTCAACATAGATGTGGCAGTTGCCCACGCCTGTTTCGATAACGGGAACTTTTGCGTTTTCAACAACGCTTTTGATAAGTCCTGCTCCGCCACGGGGAATGAGAACATCGAGATAGTCGGAAAGCTGCATAAGCTCTGTTGCGCTCTGTCTTGTTGTGTCTTCAACAAGTGCTACGCAATCACGGGGAAATCCTGACTTTTCAAGTGCGTCACGCATAACCTTTGCGATTGCCATATTTGAATGAAAAGCCTCTTTGCCGCCACGAAGAATTACGGCACTGCCTGCTTTAAGACAAAGAGCCGCCGCATCGGAAGTTACATTAGGTCTTGCCTCAAAGATGATTCCGATAACGCCCATCGGAACTGTTACCTTTTCAATCTGCAAGCCGTTTTTGAGGGTTCTGCCGTCAAGAACTCTGCCCACGGGATCGGGCAAAGCCGCAACCTGTCTTACACCGTCAGCCATACCGTTAATTCTCTCCTTTGACAATCTGAGTCTGTCGAGAAGTGAATCGGTAAGACCGTTCTTTTTTCCGTTTTCAAGGTCAATTTTGTTGGCCGCAAGAATTTCTTCACAGCTTTCGCAGAGTGCGTCTGCAATTGCGCCGAGAGCAATATCCTTTTTTGAACCGGCTGTCATAAGAAATCTTGACGCCTCTTTTGCCTTTGCACCCATTTGTTCAAGTATAGTCATAATTTTCCTCCGATTATTTAACAGGTAAAAATTTTGTTCCGATTTTGTTTCCGTCAATTACTTCATAAAGATTTTCGGGATTTGAGCCGTTGATAACGCTGACCTCAACACCTCGTTTTGTGGCATAATCAGCCGCCTGAAGTTTTGTAATCATACCGCCTGTGCCACGGTTTGAGCCTGTGCCTGCCGCCATTTCGAGAATGTCGGAATTGATTTTTTCAACAACATCAAGCTTTTTGGCATTTGGATTTGTTCGTGGGTTTGAATCATACAGACCGTCAATGTCGGTGAGAATAATAAGTCTGTCTGCGGCAACAAGTCCCGCAACAATTGCGGAAAGCATATCGTTATCGCCAAAATTGTTGCCCTCAAGTTCATCAATTGTAACGGTATCGTTTTCGTTGATTACAGGGATAATGTTCATCTTGAGAAGTTCGTCAATTGTGTTGATAACATTCTGCCTTTTCTGCTCTGTTTCAACAGCGTGACGGGTAAGCAACAGCTGTGCAACGGAGTGGTTGTACTCGCCGAAAAGCTTGTCATACATAAACATAAGCTCACATTGACCGATTGCGGCAAGAGCCTGCTTTTTCTTGGTTTCGGTAGGTCGCCTGTCAAGACCCGCCTTGCCCATTCCGACAGCAATAGCACCGGATGAAACAAAGATAACCTGTTCTCCACGGTTCTGCAAATCTGAAAGCACCTTGCAAAGCTGTTCAACTCTTCTGTAATTTATTTTTCCGTTTTCATAAGTCAGCGTTGAAGTGCCAACCTTGATTACGGTACGCTTTTTCTCCATAAAAACACCTGTTTCATTGCAGATTTTCATTTTTGCACTTTTTCCATTATGTACAATTAAGATAATTATAACATAATATGTACGATAAATACAACACTTTATATAACAAAACCCCGAAGTTTTGGCACTTCGGGGTTGATTTTGTATTTAATTTAGTGAGGATACCTGTTAATAAGCTCACGGAGGTCATACGGTGTTGCCTGATATACAAAATAGTTGAGCCAGTTTGTATAGAGCAAAGTTGCATTGCTTCTCCATATCATCGGCGGAGTTTTTGACGCATCGTCATTCGGAAAATAATTGTAGGGAACCTTCGGATTAAGTCCCTTGTTTTTATCTCTGAAATACTCCTTTGCAAGTGTGTCACGGTCATATTCTGCGTGACCTGTAACAAACACCTGTCTGCCGTTTCGACTGCAAATTACGCACGAACCTGCAAGCTCTGAAACCGCAAGGACTTCAAGCCCTCTGCACTTTCTCAATGCTTCTTCATCAATGCCTGTATGTCTTGAATGTGGAATTGTGAATGTATCGTCAAAACCTCTCATAAGTTCGTGGTGCGGAACAAGCACCTTGTGGGTGTAAATTCCGCTGAGCTTTTCGGGCAAAAGGTGCTTTTTTATGCCGTAGTGGTAATAAAGACCTGCCTGAGCGCCCCAACAGATGTGGAATGTTGAGCATACATTATGCTTTGACCACTCCATAATTTCACAAAGTTCGCCCCAGTAATCGACCTCTTCAAAGTCAAGCTGTTCAACAGGCGCACCCGTGATAATCATTCCGTCAAAACTTTCGTCCTTCACCTGATTAAAAGTCTTGTAAAAGGTTGTCAGGTGATGCGGAGAGGTGTTTTTAGAGGTGTGTGATGCCATCTGCAAAAGTTCAATATCAACCTGAAGGGGACTGTTGCCGAGCAATCTCAAAAGCTGTGTTTCGGTTTCAATTTTTGTCGGCATCAGATTCAGAATAAGAATTTTCAGCGGACGGATGTCCTGCCTGAGAGCAACCTCGTTCGGCATTACGAAAATATTTTCTGACTCCAGCACCTTGATTGCCGGAAGATTACTTTGTACCTTGATTGGCATTTTCTCACCACCTTGTGTTTATCTTAAACTGTCAATCTTCAAAATATTCATGAGGAACAGGCTTGTATTTTCTTATAATACTACTTAAATTGAGTTACAAAAAGAAATAACCTCGGCTTTCATCTGTTCACTCGTTAGCTCGCCTTTGGCAAAACGAGCCTGAATAAGTTTTACTTCTTTGGAAACAGGAACACCCTCGATACTATTTACGGCATTTGCAATTTTAACTGCACGCTTACGCTTTTTCAAATCAACCGACTGCATTCCCGTCACCTCCGAAAATATTATTGACTTTATTTACAAATTAATACTGCTTGCCCCAGAATACCATATGCTTTGCAGGCTTGCCGCAACATACGCAAACATCTGAGAGATGCTCCTCGTTGAACGGGATACATCTGCTCTTTACACCGCCTGTAACTTCTTTGATTTTCTCCTCACAAGCTGTATCGCCGCACCACATAGCCTTGATAAAGCCGGGCTTATTCTTGGCTGTGTCAACGAACTCATCAAATGTTGTTGCTGTGAATGTCTTTTCCTGTGTGTTCTTGAGTGCACGGTCGTACATATCGTTGTGGATTGTTACCATAAGGTTTTCAACAAACGGTACAAGCTCGTCAATTGAAACAAATGCCTTTTCACGAGTATCACGGCGAACAACTACGCACTGATTCTTTTCGATATCCTTAGGACCTATTTCAACTCTTACAGGCACACCCTTCATCTCATACTCGGCAAACTTCCAACCCGGAGCGTGGTCTGAAGAATCAAGCTTAACTCTGAACTTCTCGGCAAGTGCCTTTCTGAGTTCTTCTGCCTTTTCAAGTACACCCTCTTTGTGCTGTGCAACAGGAATGAGTGCAACCTGAATCGGAGAAATCTTTGGCGGAAGAACAAGACCGTCATCATCCGAGTGAACCATAATGAGCGCACCGATCATTCTTGTTGATGCACCCCATGAAGTCTGGTGCGGATAGTGAAGTTTGTTGTCCTTACCTGTGTATGTGATGCCAAAGCTCTTTGCAAAACCGTCACCGAAGTAGTGTGATGTACCGCCCTGAAGAGCAACACCGTTGTGCATCATCGGCTCAATTGTGTAAGTTTCCTCAGCGCCTGCAAATTTTTCTTTTTCTGTCTTTCTGCCGATTACTGCAGGAATAGCAAGTGTTTCCTTGTAGAAACTCTCGTAAACATGGAGCATTCTGAGTGTTTCTTCTCTTGCTTCTTCCTCAGTTTCGTGCATTGTATGACCCTCCTGCCAGAGGAATTCTGATGTACGAAGGAACGGACGGGTTGTCTTTTCCCATCTTACAACACTGCACCACTGATTGTAGAGCTTTGGAAGGTCACGGTATGTCTTGATAATCTTTTTATAATGTTCGCAGAAAAGTGTTTCGGAAGTAGGACGAACGCAAAGACGCTCCTGAAGTTTTTCCTGACCACCTATTGTAACCCATGCACATTCGGGAGCAAAACCCTCAACATGGTCTTTTTCTTTCTGCAAAAGGCTTTCGGGAATAAACATAGGCATATAAACATTCTCGTGACCTGTTTCTTTGAAACGACGGTCAAGGTCAGCCTGAATATTTTCCCAGATAGCATAGCCGTAGGGGCGGATAACCATACAGCCCTTTACGCCCGAATAGTCAACGAGCTCAGCTTTTTTAACGATGTCGGTGTACCATTTTGCAAAGTCCTCATCTCTGCTTGTGATAGCTTCAACCATTTTTTTGTTGTTTGCCATTATATTCCCTCCGTAAAATAAAATTTTACTTATTTTTTAACATATTTTTTTGCATTTTCAAAATGCCGAATACACGGCTGTCATAACATCTATAACATTACTATTATACACTAATTCTTTTATTTTTCAACCTTTTTGATACAGCCTGAATTTTTAAATTTTCAGCCTTTTCAATATACACTAAATCTGCAAATTTTCAACCTTTTTGAGCAAAACAAAAAGAGGCCGTAAAAACGACCTCTCAAAAATTAAGTGCGAAAAAACAAGAGCAAATTAT
>CACXEX010000087.1 GCA_902766775.1 uncultured Ruminococcus sp.
AACATATAGGATATCCCATATGTTAAGGAGGAAGATTTATGGGCATTTTCGATTTTGAAAGATTATTTGATTTAAACAATGACGGTCACCTTGATTCACTTGAAAGAGGTCTTGAATTCACAGTAATTGATGATATTCTGAATGATGATGAAGGCAATGACGATTTATTTTCATCTGATTCAGATGATGAATTTGACACTGATTTCGGTGATGAACTTTGATTTTCATTCAGCAAACAATCCGGTTGACAACAAAAAAGCGAGATGATTTTTCGGTTAGAAATCATCTCGCTTATATTTTTAGTTGAAGTAATTTTGCCTAGGCATTACAGCTTGTAATTATCCATAACCTTTTCCAAGGTCTTGTAATCGTCATCGGAAATTTTATATACGGTTGAATTGTCCTTGTCAACACAAACTTTGTCAGCACCGCCAACACGGATATTGTGAGTTACCGCTCCGTCTTTTCTTGTTTCAATAACGATTCCGCCGTCAAATTCACCGCTTGTACCGCCTGTCTCGGCAGATTGAAGAATATTTTTAACTGTCTTAAAATCATCTTCGCCAAGCACGGCAGTCGATTCGTCAGACATAACAACGGTCATACCGTTAATCTCATCAAAATTAATCTTGTCTGTAATTTGCACATCACCGCAACCGCAAAATAAAACCGCGACGGATAACATCATTACAAAGGTCAAACAAACCGCACCAAACTTTTTCATCACAAACATCCTAACTGTTATTGATTATGAGAAAAGTATAAATAATAATTTTGGCAAAGTCAACATCTCTGCAAAAATTGTCGATTGATATAATACATCTTTTATGCTAAAATTTGGATATCAAGATATTCGGAGAACATTATGAAAAATGTGGTTAAAAACGAGTTAGAAAGTGTAAAAGCAGAAAACAATTGGCTTATACGTCAATGGAAACAGCACCCTATAAAATGATATTCCGTATTTTAGCTATAGTTGGGGCTGGTTTTGCGGCTCTATTTGTGGGCGGTCTTGCAACAGAACTGTTAAGCACAATCGGATACAGCGCAATAAAAAATATAGTCTTTATTGCATATAATAAATGGACAGGCTTTGCATACGATGTAATATTTGGAATACTGTTTGTCATATTTTTAATAATATTTGTTGCCTTAGTCGAAGTGATTTCAGACACCGTATTATTAAAAAGAGGTAAACATTTAAAATCAAAAGAAGAAACCTCTTTTGCTGAAAAGGAAATTGAAGAAGAACAATCCGACAAAAAGTATGATAAAATTGCAAAAGCTGTATTGATTGCCATTCCGATAGTCGTACTTTTGGTCTTTCTTGGAAGTGTTTATGTATCTACATTTAACGCCACGGTTTTTACCAATGATACGATAATAAAAAAATCACCGTTTAATCCGTCAGGAACGGAGTACTGCTATTCCGACATTGCAAAAATTGAGATTGATAACAAAGATGATAGCTATCTATACCTTGACTTACATATGAAAAACGGCAATACGGTAACAGTTGACTACAGCGGCGAAACCGATTCCGACAACGAAGAATATACAGACTATCCCGAGGCTTTCATAAGAGATTTTCTGAACAATTCTCATAACAAAAACATTCCCATAACTTTCAATTGCACCTACGAAGATGTCACCACATATAACTTTATTGATGAATCTCTCTCCTATATGAAAGGAATTTTCGATGACAATAAAAAGAATAAATAAAATTCATACATAACCAAATCAAGCGACAGAACTTAATCTGTCGCTTGTCTGCTATATAAACTATTTTTGTTTTGATTTAATGGTGGTTATTGAAGAAATCAACATTCTACGGATTTTTCCGCAATTGTTTTGAAGTGTTTTATACTGTTCAGATTGAATATATCCTGTTTCAAACAATAACTCAAGCCAATATTCACTTTCGTAACATTCTTTCAATGCAATTTCAAATTTTGATATAAAGTCCTTTGTACCTTGTGCATAGTGGGCTTCATGGATATTTGCACCAATTGAAGTTCCACTTCTTAGCAACTGATTAGAAAGTACAGATTCCCTGTGCGTTAATTTAATTTCACGGCACAAGAAAACTATTTGTTTTGCAAATTCTTTTGACTGTATGCGCAGCGGACTTTCTGACATTTTCACTCACCCCACCACCAGTATATCATAATTAAAATTTCTTGCAAAGTTTTTTATATATTCTGAAAAACTGTCCGTAGGACAATATCAAGCATCTTGATGCATATAACTGTGCAACAATATAACTCGCCTTTGCGAATATAACTGATCCAACTTATTGCAATTAAAAAAAAGTGTCTGTAATATTCTGCCTACGGCAGAGCGATATTTTTGCTTTGCAAAAGTGATATTTCTGATATGCAGAAGTGATATTATATTCTAAAAAACTG
>CACXEX010000088.1 GCA_902766775.1 uncultured Ruminococcus sp.
AAATTATTAACCCCTAAATCAAGTAATTAAAATCCACCAAAGTAATCGCTATGGTAATATGTCGGTCCTGTTAAATAATAATAGAGCAATAATACTGCAACATATCCAAAATAGACATATTTTCTATTATTTTCATTAAAACATATCCTTAACAAAACAGGAATCAAAATTAAATCGTACAATTCACTGTAAATCGGAAGCCTACCGATAAAGATACCGCTGGTAACCATACCTACAAGATAAATTAATGCCGTGCATACTGACAAGTTTACGCACAAAGAAAGCACCGGCATTTTTTCGTAATATTTGCTTAACTTTTCCCGATAAACAAAAGCTACAATCGGTGGAACAGCATAGAATAAAACTCTCAACGGATTAACGCCGTCATCTTCTTCAAAATATATACTTATATCATTTTCATAAGATGTGCCTTGAGCAAATTCATCAACCTTGCCAAAAAACGGCTCGGCAAAAACAGTAATCAATACCATTGCAAAAATAAAAAGCCAAACTGACTTACTCCAAGGTTTTAACCTGGCAATAAAGTAAATCGGTATTAAGAAAATTGCCGTGGAATGGATAAATATCAAAATTGCTACCATAGTCAAGAATTTAAAAAACTTACCGGTAATAATAAAATCACAGCACAAAAATGACACGGCAACACAAATAAACTGTCTCATTCCGTTGAGCATATAACCCGAATAACACAGGAATGCCAAAAACAAAAACGAAGCCAAAAAGAAATCTGCATTCATGCAATATTTTCTCAATGTTATCATTACACACACACCGGAGAAAATCGCAATTGAACTCAGCCAAAGCGTGTAATTATCTGAGATAAAACACTTAAAGAAAATGCTGTATGCATTAAAGAGAACTCCCTTGCCCTCGGAAGACCATGGATCCCAATTCAATTTTGAAAACTCTTCCGAAAAGTTTGTTGAATAGTTATTAAAAGCAGAAACATATGCGGTTGTATCGGCAACATAGTGCCTCATTGATGCCCAAAATATGAAATAACCGAAAACTAAAAATGCATACACCCACGGAACTCTTCTTTGTATTCCCTGTTGTAAATTATAATCGGTAAGCGCTATCTCTTCTTTATGAGTGATATCATACAAAATATATATCAAAAAAGTCCAAAGTATCATGGACCAGTAAATTATCATTAAATCACACCTAAAAATCTATATTAATTACAAGCCTAAAGCCTTTATTGTATCGTTTACAACGATTTTTTTATCAAATTCGTCCACCATTTTTTGTCGGGCGTATTTACCCATAACTTCTCGTTTTGAAATATCTGTTTCAAGAAAAGCTTTCATTTTTTCATAAAGGCTGTCAACGCTTTTAGGTTCACAAAGCCAGCCTGTATATTCATTTTCCACCGACTCTCTGCAGCCCGGAATATCGGTGGTAATGACAGGTCTGCCTGTTGCCGAAGCTTCGAGATTTACATTACTCATACCCTCGTGATAGCTCGGCATTACAACACAATCGGCGGTCGCATAGTAAGGTCTTGGTTCTTCCTGAAATCCGTGGAATTTTACAACGCCCTTACTTTCAAGTAACTCAACTCTTTCCTTGTATTCATCTTCAAAAAAGCCTACAAGGTCAAGTACAAATTTATAGCCGTCATCGTGAAGTTTCTCAGCCGCAGAAAACAATTCATCCATGCCCTTTTCCTTCATGATTCTGCCGAGATACAAAAAATGCGGCGGATCACTTTTTGGGTAAGGCTTGTACTCATAAATTTCAAGATTGATTCCTGCGCCGTTCAAAATAGTTTCTTTCTCAACAGAAATAATCTTTCTGTTGACAAATTCATCTGCATTAACCTGATTTTCAAAAAATACCGTTTTTACCTTTTTAAAGGCTGTTTTATAAAGAACTGTCGCAAACTGAGCAAGTCCGGGCTTTTGAAATGCCGTTCCTAATCCCTGAACATTCGCATAAAACGGAATATTTAACTTTTCACACATCAATCCGCCGTAAACATTTGGTTTGATAGAGTATGTAATTACCAAATCAGGGTTTTCTTCCTGTAATATTTTTTTATAAAATTTCATAAGTGAAAAATCGTGAATCGGATTAACCCCTCTGCGCTCCATCTTAGTTTCAATACAACGCAATCCCATATTGATGAAATCCTCATGATGTCCTACAAAAGGCATACTAAGAACAACATCATAATTTTTCATAAGTTCTTCAATTAATTCTTTTCTGAAACGATACAGCATATAAGAATGATTAGTAAGAATCATAACTTTTTTACGATTATTCTTCATCTGCAATTGCTCCTGTTCCGCCCTCAACTACACCGTCATGCTTAAACACACTTACAACTGTCATAAAAAGACATTTTACATCAAAGACAAAACTGACATTATCACGATAAATCTTATCCATCTGAACTTTTTCAGGGATAGGAAGTTCATCTCTGCCGTTAATCTGCGCCCAACCCGTCAAGCCGGGTTTTAAATCGTTGATACCGTACTCATCCCTCTCGGAAATCAAGTCATCCTGATTCCAAAGTGCAGGTCTCGGACCGATAACTGACATATCACCTTTAAAAATATTAAAAATCTGAGGCAATTCATCAAGACTTGTCTTTCTTAAAAACGCACCCACCTTAGTAATATACTGTTCAGGATTTTTGAGAAGGTGTGTAGGACAATCCTTTGGGGTATCAATTCTCATTGTGCGGAACTTAAGAATATTAAAATATTTTTTGTTTTTTCCTACTCTTTTCTGCTTAAAAAAAACAGGACCTTCACTCGTGCATTTTATTATAACACATATAGGAAGGTAAACTATTGATAGACATACTATCGCTGCAAACGAGCAGATAATATCAAGTATTCTTTTTACAATTCTGTTATAAAACGACATTTTTCTGTCTTTCATGTTAATACTCCTCAACCTCAAAACGCACTTACGCAATATACCTTTGTAATTATAGCACATAAAATGGTAATTAGCAACAAAAAAAGGGATTTAAGGGCAAACTGAGTAATATATTGACACATTTTTGGAAATTGCACTTTAAATGACATAAAATTCCGCATAAACTCTCCTACTATTGTGCAATATATTAAAGCATCGAAGCATAATTTCAAAATATAAATGCAGTAATATTACTGATTATCATTAAATCTGTTTATCTTTTTATGTAATATACATACAAAACCCCACCTTTCTCAGAATACATAGCATTTTGAGAAAGGTGGGGTTGTATAAAATTGGAGTCATATTTAATTACCTGTCCAGAAACCTTTTATACTTTACTGGGCAATTATCAGATAAAATTTGCCAAAAGTATAACTGAGGACAGGCTTTTTATATCAAAGATTTGATATCGTAATAAATAAAATCACATACAGAGTAAATCCATTCTGCTTATTCAAACAGGTTCTTGTATTCCGACTTTGGAGCTGTCAATCTCCAAAAATCATCATCAGCATTCATACACTTCCAGTATGATTTATTGACATACTCAAATGTTTTATCGGCAAAAGGAACAACCTTTGAATATGATTTCATAAAGTCCTCATGGAGTGACTTTAGTTCCGCAATGATGCTCTTTTCATCAACGGTGAGAATCTTTCTGTCCTTCATCACCATTTTGCCTGCAATCATAACATTTTTGATATCACTGCCGTTTTCGCAATAAATAAGATGATTTTTGATGTCATTAAGCGGAGTAAATGCTGGCGTATTGAGATCAAACATCAAGATATCGGCTTTTTTACCGACTTCAAGAGAGCCTATCTCTTTTTCACGCATAACACTTTGAGCACCGCCTCTTGTTGCGGCATCGAGAATCTGAGAACTTGTTGGCCACTTCTTATAATTTGGTTGTGTAGCCTTATGGATAAGTGCAGCAACCTTCATTACTTCCATAATGTTCTGACTGTCATTACTGCTTGTACCGTCAGTACCGAGAGCTATATTTACTCCTGCCTCTTTCAGCTTTGCAAACGGCATTATTCCGCTGCCGAGTTTGAGATTGCTGACGATATTATGCACAACCGTAGCACCTGTCTTAGCCATAACTTCAACATCCCTGTCATCAAGCCAGTTGCCGTGAGCAATTGTTGTTCTTCGTGAGAGAATTCCAATGTCCTTGCAATGCTGTAAAATAGTCTTTCCG
>CACXEX010000089.1 GCA_902766775.1 uncultured Ruminococcus sp.
TGTTATTGTTAGCGTTTTACATAATCAATTTAATAATAAAAATCGGATTAATTTTTGTAACGGTTAAAAGAGATTAAAAGGCGGTGATTTTATGAAAAACGGTAAAACGCTCAAAGTTACGGGAATTGTGCAGGGCGTTCTCATCGGCATATTGCTGTTGTTTGCGATTTGCATTGAGGTAATGAGCCGTATGAATTTTTATACATACGACAATTCACTAAATTTTGATTATTCTTCTTTTTGGGCAATCCACGGCGACTACCCGTTCTTATTCATTTTCAACACTCTTTTTACAACCTTTGCATCTTTCTCAAGCTTGTTAGAAAATTATGTTTTATATGTTATTTTTGAAATTATGGATATTGCATCGTTGGCATTGCCCGTATATCTCGTTTACAAATCCATACGCAGTAAAAGCACAATGGCAAACGGATTGATTATTATATCATCGGCTATTACTTTTATGATTATGGTTGCTTACGGAGTTTATACCCTTCTTGACATAATTCGTGGTGCTGAAACATTCAATATTTACAGTATAATTTTCATCTTCATTATGTTGATAAAAGTTACCTTGTGCATTATTTCGCCGCTCAGAATAAGGGCAATTAATAACTTAGATGAATAGTTTTACACAAAAAATCCGACAGCAGTAAACTGTCGGATTTCATTTGTTTATAGAATTTACTTTGCAAGGTTTTGCAGAGGTTTGAAGTTTTGAAAAACAAAGTGTTTGTCAAGGATATCGCCTGCTATGCCTATGCCCTTGCCCATTGTGAAAGCGGCAACGATTGTGCCTATGCCGAGTCCCTCAAGGTGACCTAAGGAACAAAATGTCATAATGCCCGTTACGGCAAGACAAGTTACATCAAAGCCGATTTTGATTTTCGGATAACCAACCTTTGTGATGTCAGAAAGCTCACGTGGGAATAAATCGGTGGGAACAATCGGAAGTCCGCAACGGTTTGAGAGTGCAATTCCTATGCAAATAAGAATGTAGCTGATGATGAAATACACAATTTGCATCGGCAGATTTGACGGCAAAATGTTTATCCACAACTCGTGAACATCGAGCAATTCACTGAAAACAAAACCGACTACAAAACTCAGAAGATATGACGGCACAAACTTTTTTCGCATAATCATAAGGCTGAGAATCAGAAGTCCTTGGAAAATATATGTCCATGTTCCGAGCGAAAGTGCGGGCAACACCTCAGAAAAAGCATACGGAACGCTTGAAATTGCGGAAATTCCCGAGCCGGAATATAGCATAAGCACAACGCCGAGGCTGTCGATGATTACCGCCACAAGGAGTGCAAGTTCGCCGTGAAAAACCTTTCGTCCTTTTAAATTTTCAGATTCATTTGTCATTTTTTAAAGTCCTTTCAATGTACAAATTACCAAAAATAATTGTATAACTCTTTTCCTACAAAATCTACGGGGATAGTTGCTGTGAACATTGACATATATTGCTGATTTGATATTGCTAATTTGGAATTATAATGGTATAATTCGTGTAGATGTTGCGGAGGTGTTGTCGTGAAAAAATTTGTATCTTTTTTGCTTGCTGTTATGATGATTTTCGGGAGCAGTACCCTCGCTTTTGCAACAGACAAAACAGATAAAACAAGCAATTCAACCTCCGATGAATCGGACAACAGCGGTTCAATGCCGACAGATTTTGCAATAATTCTACTGCTTATCGCAGGCGGCACGGCAGTCGCAAGTTTCAAACGACACAGAAACGACCGTGACGATTATGATGAACCCGACGATGACACGGAAGAAGAAATCTGATTTAATATTATTAAAAACAACAAGCCGACAGATACAGTTATTGTAATCTGTCGGCTTTTTTATGTAGGGGCGTTCAATAAATTAATTCATCTTACCGTTTAATTCGTTTGAAGAATTTATTATTTCTCTGATTTCATTTTTAGCTTGTCTGACTTCTTCTAAAAATGCTCTTGATGAAACACGCAACGCACCGTTGCCCAGAATTATCATCTGTTCGAGTGCATCGGATGTTACGACACGCACCTTGTTTGTTTTGGCAAGCTTGTGGGAAGTTTTTTCAATGAACATATCGGCGGTTTCTGCCTCTTTGGTGTAGACAATGCTGATATTATTCACGGTTTCAACCTCTCTGTGTTCGCCCTTGACCTTGTACGCATCAAACACAAGAATAAGGTTGCACTTGCTGTAACCCTGATAGTTGCAGAGAATGTTTATCAGAGCGTGCCTTGCACCGTCAAGACTTCTTTCGGAA
>CACXEX010000090.1 GCA_902766775.1 uncultured Ruminococcus sp.
TAGTGTATAATCTAAGTACGAATTGCAACATAAATGCTGCAATTCAGAGATTCAATGTTCCATTGAACCTCTGAGGAGCTAACGCTCCTATGTACAAGATTGCGATCGGACGCAAACTCAGTTCCGATTATAATTTTATTGAATGATTGAATAGAAAATAAAATACACACAGTGAAAGGATGAGTGCCTTGAGAGGACTATATTCGTCAAAGACAAAAATCCGTAATCAGATTTTCACCGAGGTTGCAAAGTTTGCATACGAGGGCGGAGATTATTCAAAATTTGAAAACCTTCCGTATGAAATTATCCCCGGTGAAATTTCCACATACCGTGAAAGTATATTTCTCGAAAGAGCCATTGTCGGCGAAAGACTTCGCCTTGCAATGGGACTTCCGCTTTTGCCCGTTTCAAAACAAGCGCCTATTTCAACAGGCGTTGAAGAAAGTATGATTGACGAAAAGGTTTACGATCCGCCGTTAATCAATATTATAAAATTTGCCTGCCACAAGTGCGCTGAAAAAAGAGTGTTTGTAACAGACGGATGTCAGGGTTGTCTTGAACACCCATGTACAGAGGTTTGCCCTAAGGGGGCAATCTCAATTGTACACGGAAAATCGCATATTGACGACGAAAAATGCATCAAATGCGGAAAATGTCAGGGTGCGTGTCCGTACAACGCAATCATAAAGCAGGAGCGCCCGTGTGCCGCCGCCTGCGGTATGAAGGCTATCCACAGCGATGAACACGGCAGAGCAGATATTGACTATGACAAGTGCGTTTCATGCGGAATGTGCCTTGTAAGCTGTCCGTTTAGCGCAATTGTTGACAAAAGCCAGATTTTTCAGACTATTATGGCAATCAACAGCGACACACCTGTTTATGCCGCAGTTGCGCCCGCAATTGCAGGTCAGTTCAAGGGACTTCCGTCAAATAAAATCAGAAATGCTTTTAAGGCTCTCGGCTTTGCAGATGTTGTAGAAGTTGCAGTCGGCGCTGACCTTTGTACGGTTGAAGAGGCAAAAGACTTTATGGAAGAAGTTCCCGAAAAACAGCCGTTTATGGCGACTTCCTGTTGCCCCGCATGGAGCGTTATGGCGAAGAAAACTTTCCCCGACATTGCTCCGTACATTTCAATGGCACTCACTCCTATGGTTCTCACAGGCAGACTCACAAAACAGCGTTACCCCGGTTGCAGGGTTGTGTTCATCGGACCTTGTGCCGCTAAAAAGCTTGAGGCAAGCCGCAGAAGTATCCGAAGTGATATCGACTTTGTGCTGACTTTTGAAGAAGTTGCAGGAATGTTTGCCGCAAGAGAGATTGACTTCAACGCTGTTGAGGTTGACGAAGAACCGCTTTCATTCTCAAGCGCAGACGGCAGAGGATTTGCCGTAAGCGGCGGTGTTGCAAAGGCTGTTGTCAATGCAATACACAAACTTGATCCCGAAAGAGAGGTCAAGGTTGCCAATGCACAGGGACTTGACGAGTGTGTAAAACTTTTGCGTATGGCAAAGGCGGGCAAGTACAACGGCTATCTGCTTGAAGGTATGGCTTGCCCCGGAGGATGTGTTGCAGGTGCGGGAACAATCAACAATCCCGACAAGTCTGCAATGGAAGTTCTCAAAAGCAAGAAGGAATCGGGCTTTGAGGGTGCTGTTGAAACTCCGTTTATTGACCGTTTGTCAACTCTCGAGAATATGTACCACGAGTTCGACAAGATGAAAGAAATTTAACAAGTCGGGTGATATTTTGAAAATGGTGATGTTAATTTTACGCATAATCGGCATTGCCGTGGCAGTTGTATTTCTCGGTTTTTTCGTAATTCCGATGACTCACGGAATTATCAACCCGGGCAACATCGCAGGAACTTTTTTGTGTCTGTGGCTGTTGTGTGTGCTAATTCCGCCCGTTCACGGAGCAATAAAGGCTTTTTGCTTCAAGCATCTGTTTACAAAAATAGTTTTTCGTGTCGTGAATATCGGCTTTATAGCATTTGCCGTTTATGGTGCAATTGTCACCTCTGCAATGGTGTGGGCAACCTGTCAGGCACCGTCCGAAAATTCAACGGCAATTGTCCTCGGCGCTCAGGTTAAGCCGTGGGGACCGTCAGTAATTTTGCGTGGCAGAATTGATGCCGCAAAATCATACCTTGACGATTCTACGAACGCAAGTGCCGTTCTCAGCGGAGGACAGGGAAGTGACGAGGTTATGAGTGAAGCACAGTGTATGTACAATGTGCTTACGGACTCGGGAGTTGACTCGTCAAGGCTTTATATGGAGGACAAGTCAACCAACACGACCGAGAATATAAAAAATTCCATGAAAATTATCGAGGACAACAACCTTAATACTGATATTACGATTGTGACGGACGGCTTTCATCAGCTCAGAGCGAGAATAATTTGCTCACAACTCGGCATAAAAGGAAATGTCGGAGCAGTCAGCTCCGACACAAGGCTTTTGTATGTCCCTACTTATGCTGTTCGTGAGTGGTTCGCTCTTCCGTTTCAGCTTCTGTTTCGGTAGTCACAATCTCGGTGATGTCACCGTTTGTGTCAAAATGAGGTTTTGTTCTGTGACAGTTTGCAAACTCAAGCGGATAAACCTCGTGTCCCGTAACATCAACAATAGGGGAAATCTCCTTTTTGCTGTTTCGTGACGGCAACTCAACAGGATAATTTTCATTCCGTCTGTTGCCCTCGTTATGATTAATGTCGTAAAAACTCAAAATAAAAACCACCTTTCCGTGAGGTGGTTTTATTTTTTGCAGTATTTTAAATTATATGCAGAGGAAAAATTTAGCGTTATAGTAAAAGTTTACAAAAAATTGTATGAATTGTCTTAAATTCTATTGACAAAATATTTTATTCGCTATATTATTTATTTAAGGTTAAAAGTGGATTGTAATATGAAATCATAATAATTATTAGATTTAACAATTATAATAAGAGAGGAGTTTTTTAAATGGCGAAAAAACTTGTGAGTATGATTCTCTCGCTTGCAATGGTGCTTTCTGTTGCCGTAGTCGGCATTTCGGGAGTATCTGCGGCAGTTGACAGCGACGGTCGTTATGTCCCAAGTGAGGGCGTAGAAACACACAGAATTTATTTTGCAATGCCTAATTCTTGGAAGAGCGCAAAATACGGTGCAGATTCTGCGGGAATTTTTTGGTGGAATGGATCTGATACTGATGGATTTGTCGAGGGAACAGAGCGTCTTGCGTGGCCGGGTTACAAAATGCAGGTTGTTGATACTGCTTCTAATTTGTATTATATTGATATACCTGAGAATGTCAATATAATCATGTTCAATAATTATATTGACGGTGGTATGAGAAAAGTTGATTTTACTACAGGAAACTATACATATACTTACGGAAAAGAAAAGTTTGATGCCGCTAAACAGACTAAAGACTTGCTTTGTGAGTTTTACTCGGAGGGTGATAGTAAATTATATGACTATTTGCTTAATGGGGAATTTTGGTCAAAAGTTAAAGATGCTTATTATGGCAAAGATAAAACTTTCTTAGGTGACTTTACCGACAACTTTTTTGAAAATTCGGACTGGGAAATGTCAATGAATATTGATAATATGGTTTATGTTGTCAATCCTTATGATGTGGAGAATAATTCATCCAGTGGTAAAGATTGCTACGGTGGTGAGTTTTTCTTTTACTATGGATTAAACAAAGATACAGGTTGCTATGAATACGGCGGACTTCCAAATTATGAAATGGCTAAAAGTAAAAATTTGGTTTATAAAATTAAAGATTCGTCAACACCTTATGATCCACCAACAATTGAAGGAAACAAAATTGCATTTAATGTTAGAACATCAGGTTGGAGCAATGTAGAAACAGTTTATTGTCATATGTGGAAAGCTGATGGTTCAGGTGAATGGCCCGCATGGCAGACAAAAAGAGAAAAATGTGAGTATAATCCTTTAACAGGCATAGCAACTTATGATCTTTCTAAAACAGGGAACATCATAAAAAAATCAGATGGCAAACTCTATTGCGTAATATTTAGTGCAAATACCGGCAGTCAGACTTATACCGCTATAATGAGTGGCAAGTGTATTGGTGATACCCTTTATTGTACCGGAAACCAATTTGAAGCTCCTTATGACCCAAATGAAGCAGTTTGGGCGAAAACTAAAGACTGTGGTCCTGAAAAGAAGATTACATCAACAGGTAACATAGTTGGAACTGCATTACCTGAGGGCGAAACTGATGCTTCAATGTTAGCTTGCTTCCTCATTGCTTATTACGATCAGCCTGAGAAGATGGACAAAGTGCCTGCACTTGTTAAAGAGTTAAATCTTAGCACAAGTGATGTTATGAAAGCCGTAAATAAAAAACTTGATAATGGCGGTTATGATAATGCAGAGAGTATAAGAGCGTCTGTTAAAGCAGTTCTTGATAAAATTGAGGCTTCAACACCATCAATTTCTAAACTTGAAAATACTACAGGCGGTATCAAACTTTCTTGGAACAAGGTTTCGGGAGTTTACGGTTACAGAATTTATCAGAAAACTTCAAACGGTTGGAAACGAATCAAGGACACAACCGCAACAAGTTTTACTGATTCAGCGGTAAGTGCAAATCAGACAAAGACTTATACAATTCGTTGCATTGACAAGAACGGCAATACTGTCAGCGGTTACAATTCAAAGGGTTGGTCAAAGAAATACACTCCCGTTGCTCCGACAATTTCAAAGCTTGAAAACACATCAAGCGGTATCAAGCTCAGTTGGAACAAAATTGCAGGAGTTTACGGTTACAGACTTTACTACAAGACCTCATCAGGCGGTTGGAAAAGGTTTAAGGATACAACTGCGACAAGTTTTACCGACTCGGGAGTAAGTCCGAACAGAACGGAAACCTACACAATCCGTTGCATTGACAAGAACGGCAAAACCGTTAGCGGTTTTTATTCAAAGGGTTGGTCAAAGAAATATACCCCGGTAGCACCGACAATCAGCAAGCTTGAAAACACTTCACGTGGCATCAAGCTTAACTGGAACAAAATTACGGGTGTTTACGGCTACAGGGTTTATCAGAAAACTTCAAACGGTTGGAAACGAATCAAGGACACAACCTCAACAAGTTTCACTGATTCAGCGGTAAGTGCAAATCAGACAAAGACTTACACAATCCGTTGTATTGATAAGAAAGGCAACACAATCAGCGGATTTAATTCAAAGGGTTGGTCAAAGAAATACACAGCCACAACCCCGAAAATAACAAAGCTTACAAATACATCAAAGGGCGTGAGCGTGACATGGAACAAGGTCACAGGCGTGTACGGCTACAGACTTTACAGAAAATACGCTGGCGGAAGTTGGACAAGGGTTAAGGACACAACTTCAACTTCGTTCACAGATTCAGGTGCGAAGAAAGGCAAGAAGGTAACTTATACCGTCCGTTGTATTGATAAGAAAGGCAACACCATAAGCGACTACAACAAAACAGGTTGGTCAATCACACGCAAATAACAAACGCAACCAAACCCCGAAGTTTTAAAGGCTTCGGGGTTTATTTTAAGCATGTTTAATTTGTATCGTGTTTCAACTCAAGGATGTAGTCGGTTGAAACTTTGTACAATTTTGCAAGAGAAATAAGCACCTCGGTCGGCACGTCACGGTTTCCGTTTTCATACCTAAAGTACTGCGGCTGTTTCATGCCGAGATATTCTGCAACATCATTCTGCGTCATATCGTGATCCTCACGCAACTCTCTTATCCTTTTATAATAAGGCATTTTATCACCCTTTTTATTTTTTTATACTGACAGAATAACATTCTTTGCAATGAAATTTTCGTATAATAACTAAATGGTTATAACAGTAGCAAAATTCAGTATTGCTATTGCATTTGTGATGCATAAATTAGTGTGATGTGAACCTTATTGTATGTATAGAAGATATTAATGTAATAAAAACACATTGTTGTTATTCGTTATTAGTTAAATTGTTATCTTCATACAATTCTCATATTTGTTTATAATAAAACAATTTATCATCTTTTTGTTTATTTGCTATTGACAGAACAGTAGTCTTTGTGATAGAATATTTTATAAGATAACCGAACGGTTATAAACAACAAAGAGAAGTAAAAGTATATTCTTGTTTTCTCGTTCGATGTTTATATAATGTTGATTATCAAATTCAATTTCGGTGTATTATTGGTTGAAAATGCACTGTTCTAAGGAGAGATTTTTGTATGGCAAAAAAACTTATTAGTATTGCGACATTGTTTGTTCTTATGGCAGTAAGCGTATTCAGCGCTTTTGCGGTTGAGGATGAAACAAAAAATGCTCTTGTTTACGGTGATGTGAACATTGACGGCGATATTACCGTAATCGATGCTACCGATATTCAGAAGTACATTGTCGGTCTTGAAGAATTTACAGCAGACAGTAAGTCAGTTGCAGATGTTGACAGTGACGGTGCTATTTCTGTTATGGATGCGACTTCAATTCAAAAGTATATTGTAGGTCTTAACGATTGCGGAAAAGTCGGTCAGCAATTTGTTACTGAATGATTTTAAATCATAATTACAGTAATAATAATTAAGTCCCGAGGTATTGTGTGTACTTCGGGACTTTATTATGCCTTGAATTATATGTATTATTAATAGGGCTTAACCCCCATAAGGCATGACAATTGGATATAAATAAAAATCAGTCGGGAAGACATTGTTTTGCATTATGCAAACTGTCTTCCCGACATCCATTTTACATTTTCAATTTTTAAATTTCAATTTGTAAACTTCCGCTCGGGAA
>CACXEX010000091.1 GCA_902766775.1 uncultured Ruminococcus sp.
AAAAAAAGAAATCAGTAACAAACAGAATGAATAGTTTATTTAGAGAGATTAAGGGAAAAAACAGATAAAATTAGTATTTTTTTGATAAAAGTGAATGTTCGGTTTCTTTTATTGACTCTAATGCCTTATCCGATTTATTATATACAAGGTAAAAATAAATTGCATTAACTATTGACAATTGTGCTATTCTTGAATTAAGTGCAAGGATGTTATGCTTTGTTTCATCTGATGCAGTAAATAATGTGAAATCACTGTACTTTTGAATGGGTGATTTTCCGCTATTTGTTATAGCAACAGTAGTTGCACCGGATTCCTTTGCTATTTTTAGTGCCTCAACTATATCTTTAGATGATCCTGAATGTGAAATCCCAATCGCAACATCATTAGATGTCAGATGGGATGCAACTATTACTTGCATATGATTGTCGGAATATGCGTGTGCGTTGCATCCCGTTCTTAGTAATTTGTGGCTTGCATCAAGAGCAATTGAGGCAGAATTACCTAGACCAAATATAACAATTTTTTCGGCAGAAGAAATTTTTTTACATACTTCCTCTAAAGTGTCAGTGTTAAGAACCATTTTTGTTCTTTCTAGCGAACAGTATATATCATTGCATACTTTATCATAAATTTCTTCTAAAGAGTCATTATTAGTAATATTCGTGCTTACAGATGTGGAGTTTGTTTCTTGTGCAAGAGAAATTTTTAATCCCTGATATCCGCTGAATCCCAGTTTTTTTGCAAAGCGTACAATGGTCGCTTCGCTACAACCACATCTGTCCGCTAAATCCACAATAGAAAGGGGGAGAATCTCGTTTGGATTTTCAAATAGCCAGTCTGCTATTTTTTTTTCGGATTTTCCCAATTTTTTGTATAATAATTTGATGTTGAGCATTGTTTTATCCATAATATACCTCTGAATGAAAATAATTTTCTATAATTATATAATAAAAAATAGAAATTGTCAATCTTATGAAAATATTTTTTAAAAATTTTATGAAAAAATTTTAAAAAAAGTATTGAAAAATTTTTCATAATATGATATTATATTTAAGTGATAAATACAATAAAACGAAAATATTTTTCAGAAAGGTGATAGTATGCTTGATTATAAAGTTAAGATTGGTCTTGTTCCAATGCGCAGAAATACTACGGACAGACCAAAGGGAACATTTCTCACATGGCATTCAGCAGAACAGAGAGGCGAAAGATTTGTAAAATATATTGAAGAAAATTTTGCAAATGAGCATGTTTCTTTTATTGACTCAAAAGGTCTTGGTCATAAAGATTTGATTTTTGACGATGCTTCTGCAGAAGCTATTATTAAACGTTTTAAAGACAGCAATGTTGATGCGGTATTTATTATAAACTGTAACTTTGGTAACGAGGAAGCAGCAGCCGACATTGCAAAAGCACTTGGTAAGCCGGTTCTTTTGTGGGCACCGCTTGATGATGAATATTATGTTGACGGTATGCGTCCAACTGATTCTCAGTGCGGTCTTTTCGGTGTTTCAAGACAGATGCAGAGATTTCACATCCCGTTTTCACATCTTCCTTGCTGCGAGGTTGAAAGTGAAGATTTCAAAAATGGATTTGAAAGTTTCGTAAGAGTTGCATGTATGGTTAAAAACTTCACCGGTATGCGTATCGGTCAGGTTGGGCTTCGCCCGGCTCCGTTCTTCTCGGTTATTTGGAACGAAGGTGAACTTATGGAGAAGTTCGGCATCAAGATTATTCCTATTAACTTTGCAATTATTGAGCAGCGCATGAAGGTTGTTATGGACGAAAAGCCTGCTGAAATGACTGAAATTGCAGATTATATTCGTAACAATTATACTCTTGATGACCTTACACCGCAGTATATTGACAGAATGGCAGCAATGACAGTGATGTACAAGCGTCTTTTTGAAGAGTTTAGTCTTGATGCGATTTCGGCAGAATGTTGGACAGCAACACCTGTTATGTTTGACGGACTTGCCCCGTGTACTGTTTATGGTCTGTTAAATGATATGGGTTATCTTATTTCATGTGAAAGTGATATGCACTGCCTTATGACAATGGCACTTTTAAAGTGTGCAACACTTGGAGAAGGCAAACCGTTGTTCGGCGAATTTACGGTTCGTCATCCAGAAAACAAGAATGCGGAGCTTTTGTGGCACTGTGGACCGTTCCCGCTTTCGCAGAAGGCAGACAGTGGCATAGATTCTAATGCAAGGCTTGTAAATCAGCGTTCATGGTTCAGAGGAAAAGACGGCACATATACAATAGCCAGAATTGATCAGGAGAGCGGAGATTATATGATACTGCCGCTTGTTGCGGATACAACAAAAGGGCCGCAGACACATGGAACATATATCTGGGTAGAATTTGATAATTTACAAAAGGTGGAAGATCGTTTGATTGACGGCCCGTATATTCATCATTTTGTTGAAATAGAGGGTGACTACAAAAAAGAAATCAAAGAATTTTGTAAGTACTTCCCAAATTTAAAAGTTGATTCATCAGTAGAATAAATATAACGATAAAGGAGATAAAAAAATGACAGACTTTTTATTTGATGTGATTGCAACCGAGCTTGAGGATGCAGTCGGAAGAGAAAACTGTTCTACAAGAACAATAGACAAACTGACACATAGTGTAGACTATTTCTGGTTATCACGTATGTGGGCAGACAGAGGATTAAGAATGCCTGAGGGTGACTTTATTGTTGCACCTAAAGATGCGAAAGAAGTTTCGGCAGTTTTAAAAATTGCAAACTACTATAAAATCCCTGTAACAACTTGGGGTGCAGGCGGTGGTACTCAGGGTGGTGCTATTCCGGTTTGCGGCGGTATTGTTCTTGACACAAAGAGAATGAACAAAATTTATGATGTTAATGAACAGGGAATGTACATAGAATGTGGCACCGGTGCAATTTACAAGCACATTGAATGGGCTGCAAACGAAAAAGGATATGCTACAATGCACTATCCTTCATCACTCACCTGCTCAACAGTTGGTGGTTTCCTTGCACACAGAGGTATTGGTGTTTCATCAACAAAGTATGGTAAGATTGACGATATGGTGCTCCAGATGGAGGTTGTTCTTCCTAATGGTGATATCATCGAAACATCACCTGCACCAAAGCATGCGGCCGGTCCTG
>CACXEX010000092.1 GCA_902766775.1 uncultured Ruminococcus sp.
AAGCAGTTGGCGAGGTAGAATTTTTTTTTTTTTAACAATCCCCGTCATCCGCTCCATTGAGTCAGTACAGTTAATGTGCTGACTTTTTTATTCTACAAAGTTTTTTGATAATCAAGGGGCTCGAAGGCGACCGTTAAGAAAACCGTCCGGTGTAGCCTTGCGACCGCCGCCGGTGGCGGAAAAAGGGAGCAAAGCGCTGTCTGAAATAAGGAGCATAAAGCAGTGCATTTCTGCACAACGCAATGCGACTATATTTCAGACGGTAAACCTTTGAAATAGGAGAGCGTTGATGAAACCTAAGGTTACGCACGGCAAGCAGTTGGCGAGGTGGAGTTTTTCGCATCAAACAATCACCGTCATCCGCTCCAATTAAGACAGTACAGAAATGTGCTGTCTTTTCTTTTTTATACAAACCCGTGGGGCGGATATCATCCGCCCGCAAGTAAGGCACAGAGCATATTCCAAAACGAATTTGATAAATATCACAAAACAATTATTAAACAGTAGTGGGTGTTCGTTGGATGCCTGTTTTGATTATAGTTAAATTCAAATATGTTCAATCGGAATCTGGATTTCGTTGATTTTTTCAGCGTCAATGTTTGTGATGTTTTCGTCAATTACGCATATTTGGAGTGCATCGCCGATTATTTTGTAATGGTTCTGTTCAATAAAATCAACGAGCTTTGTCATTGAATCGGCGCGTTCAAAGGTTGTGCCGTTATATCTTATGGTTGCGTACAGTCCATTTGGAAAAGTCAGCTTTTCAAAAGGTTCGGCATCGTCCTTTTCAATATCAAAAATCACGCAGTAGTAGTGTGCGTTGAATTTCCTCTTGAGAATATCTTCTTTCGGTATAAAGATTGCATATGAGTTGCTCACAAACAGACTTTTGCGATATTTTTCAATAATTCTCGCAGACTCGGTTTTAATTTCGCCGTAATCCTTACAGTTTATGCGTGTGCCGTAGCCTATGCGCTCATCTATCTCTTTTAAAACTATTTCGTTGTCTGAATTGTTGTTCATAACATCTTCAAGTGTAGAAAGCTTTTCCGAAAGATAACTTTTCAACTGTATAAGCTCGGCGATTTTTCGGTCAATATCGGCATACTGCTTGCTTAGCAGCATATACGAACTGAAAAATGTTTTATTCTCAAGGTGGTGTTTTATATCTTTGAGAGACACTCCGAGTGTTTGCAAGGTTTGAATTACCCCGATTTCCTCAAATTCCTTGAGAGTATAGTATCTGTATCCTGTTTGTGGGTCGGTACTGGTAGGTTTGAACAGGTTAATTTTATCATAATAACGCAGAGTATCCGTACTGACACCGGTCATTTTAGCAAATTCACTTATAGTGTATATTTCTCTGTTTATTTCATCGGACTTTTTAATCATTTTAAATCCCCTTTACTATTTGAGTAACACCAATGTTTTGAAATCATTGTAACACAAATTTTGACGAATTACAAGATTTGATTGTGCAAAAACAAAAAACAATACCAATAATTATGCTGATTATCTTCTAATAAATGAAATTTTCAGAAAGAAATTATGCAAAGATACAAAAAATAAAAATACTATTGACATTGGAGTAACACCAATGATTATAGTATTCGTATAAAATAAAATAAACCGCAGGAGAAATTACGGCGGATCCCGTGCAGGGTACTTTACAACGAGGTAAAGATGTTGTAGAGTACTCTGCTTTTTTATTATTCGAGGTGATGGTTATGGACAGGTTGTTAGAAAATTTTAACTGTGTTGTAACAGGTGGCTCAAGAGGCATAGGCAAAGCAATTGCCAAGGCATTTGCAATGCAGGGAGCAAATGTTGTTATTACATATGTAAGCAATAAGACTTCCGCAGAACAGACGGTGAAGGAACTTGAACAATACGGCACAAAGGTGTTTGCATTCAAATCTGACGCAGGCAACGAAAATGATGTAAGAAATCTTGCCGAATTTGTCAGGGAAAAGCTTACATATATAAATGTGCTTGTTAACAACGCAGGAACAGTAGGACGGGAATGTCCCACAAAAGATCTTCCTGTTGAGGAATGGGACAAGGTCATAAATACAGATTTAAGAGGAGTATTTCTCAATACAAAATACTTTATTCCTCTCTTCGATGAAAATTCAACAGGAAAGATAATCAACATCTCATCCGAACTTTCAAAAAAGGGAAGGGCAAATTATCTTCACTATACAGCCGCAAAAGGTGCGGTAAATTCAATGACAAGGTCACTTGCTCTTGAACTTGCACCGCATATTCTGGTTAATACGCTTGCTCCCGGTCCTATTGAAACAGATATGATTCTCAAGGATATGGAAGCCGAGTGGGTTGAAAAGGAAAAACAAATTCCGCTTAAAAAGCTTGGTACGGTCGAAGATATTTCGGCAACAGCAGTTCTTCTTGCCAGCAAATACGGAGAGTTCTACTGTGGACAGTTTATCAGTCCGAACGGTGGCGCAGTATTCAATTGATAAAATGATTTAAGGAGAGATTATTATGAAAAAGAAAATATTATGTGCGTTCCTCGCACTCGCAATGACAGCAACATTATTTGCAGGCTGTTCGGGAAATTCCCAGTCATCCGCTTCATCTTCATCATCAGCCGCAACAAAGGACAGTGCCTCATCAAGCAAAACCCTCAAGGTTGCCGTATTTGATATGCCGACACTTTACCTTATGCAGACTTTTAACGATATGGGCTACTACAAGGACAACGGCGCTAATGTTGAATTTACATATTTCCCTGTTTACTCAGATGCTATTTCAGCTTACAACACAGGCAATGCAGATGTAATTATCTATGCGGTGGCAGAAGCTGTAACACCTGTTGTAAACGGAATTGACAGCAAGGTAATCGGTGTTATTGATACTTCAAACGGCCTTGACGGTATTGCCGCAACAAAAGATATCAAATCAGTAAAAGATTTGAAAGGCAAGACAGTTGCAACCGAAATCGGTACAGTTGACCATATGATGCTCCAGAAGGCTCTTGAAAAGAACGGACTTTCGGAGGATGATGTCAATCTCGTAAATATGAGCGCAGGCGATGCCGCAGCGGCTATGACAGGCGGCTCGATTGATGCGGTAAGTACATGGGAACCGCAGTTGAGCACAGCGGCTAAGTCAGGTCACATCATTTATTCAACAAAGGAAGATCCAAACCTTATCGCCGATGTATTCCTCATTCATTCAGAAAAGCTTGACGAACAGTATGACAACGCAAAGGCTTTTGTAAAGACATGGTATGAGTCAATGGAAAAATACAAGGCAGATCCGTCAAAGTATGCCGCACAGGCTGCAAAGAAGGGCGACCTTTCGGAAGATGAATTCTATCAGCTTATGGATGTTACAAATCTTGTTTCACTTAAAGACAACAAGGTTAAGTTCACCGAAGGAAAGGACGACTATAAGTACCTTAATGTTCTTGTAAAGACAGTCGGAAGTTTCCTTTATGACGGCGGACTTATCACAACAAAACTCACAGATGATATGGTTACAAATATGCTCGATCCGAGAATTGTAAACGATCTTCTTTCAGAATAACAAGCAAAAATTACCTCAGGAGATGTTTTTATGCAGAGAAAAGTTTTATTACGAAGACCGATGAAGCGTGTCAACTACGCAATAATCGCAATAATCGCTTTTGCACTTGTACTTGGTTTGTGGACATTTGCAAGTCAGTCGGGTGCCGTAAACAGTACATTTCTTCCGTCACCGACAGAGGTTGTTTCAAAATTCTTTGCAAGCATCAATGACGGAAGTCTTGGAGAAAACACAGCAATAAGTATTTACAGGATCACAATGGGATTTTTACTTGCAACAGTACTCGGCGTTCCACTCGGAATTCTCTGTTCCTGTTTCAGAACCATGTCGGCTTTGTGTGCTCCGCTGTGTCAGTTCATCAGATATATGCCTGTTCCTGCATTTGTACCGCTTTTGATGGTATGGATGGGAATCGGTGAATTTTCAAAAATTATGATTGTATTCATCGGTACATTTTTCCAGATGGTGCTTATGATTATTGATGATGCAAATTCCGTTTCCGATGATTTGCTTGCCGCAGGTTATACCCTCGGTGCAAGCAACACGGTAACAATCTTCAAGGTGCTTATTCCCGCAATGGCTCCGAAGATGATGCAGACTTTGCGTATGATGATTGGCTGGGCATGGACATATCTTGTTGTTGCAGAGCTTGTTGCCGCAAACACAGGTCTTGGTTACAGTATTCTTAAAGCACAGAGATTCTTAAAGACAGACGCAATCTTTATGGGAATTCTCGTAATCGGTTTGCTTGGTCTTATTACAGACTGTTTGTTCAATATACTTATAAAGAAATTATTCCCGTGGGAAGAGGGTGGCAAGAATGGATAAAAACCCTATGGATTTAAAAATTGCCGTAAAAGGAATTGACAAGGTTTATAATGACGGCAAAAAGAGCGCTTTCAAGGCAATTGATGATGTTTCGCTTAACGTATATAAAAATGAATTTGTATGTATCGTCGGACCTTCCGGCTGCGGTAAATCTACTATGCTCCGTATGATGGCAGGACTTGATTTTCCGACAAAGGGAATTATCACCATTGACGGTAAAAAGATTATCGGCCCCGGTGATGACAGGGGAATGGTTTTCCAGACCTACACACTGTTTCCTTGGCTGAGGGTTGAGGATAATATTCAATTCGGTTTGAAATTACAGAAATTCACCAAGGCTGAGCAGGAGGAGATTACATATAAATATCTTCGTATAATCGGTCTTGAAAAGTTTGCAAAGTGTTATCCAAAAGAGCTTTCAGGCGGTATGAAACAGCGTGTCGCAATTGCAAGAGCACTTGCAAATAATCCGGAAGTTCTTCTTATGGATGAACCTTTCGGTGCATTGGATTTGTTCACAAAGTCACAGATGCAGCTTCTTATGCGTGATATTTGGCAGAAAGAAAAGACAACGGTTATTTTCATTACCCACGATATTGAGGAGGCAGTTTTCCTCGGAACAAAGGTTTATGTAATGACTCCGAGCCCCGGTAGAATCCACGCCGAAATTGAGATTGACCTTCCTGAAAATCGTGACCTTGATTTAAAGGATACACCCGAATTTATCAAAATCAGAAGAAGTATCAACGAAATGCTTCATCCCGATAGCAACAAACTGAAATGAGAAAAGAGGAAAAGTTATGAAAAAGTTCTTATCAATATTACTTGCTTTGTGTATGTGTACGGTTTTGTTCGTTGGTTGTTCAGGAAAATCTTCCGAGTCAAAGACAAGCACTTCGGATTCATCGGCAGAACCTATAAAGCTTGCCGTTTATCCGTTGCCGTCACCATATTTTGAATATGCAATGGAATCACTCGAACTCTTTACAAAGAACAATGCAAATGTTGAACTTGTCGAGTTTGCTCAGTACAGTGATGTTATTCAGGCTCTTGATTCAGGCAGCGTAGATGCCTCAATTATGGGTATTACAGAGGCGGTAACTCCGATTGCAAACGGCCTTGACCTTGATATTGTACTTATGACAGACTATTCAGCAGGTATGGACGGTATTGTTGCCGCACCGGGAATTAACTCAGTCAAAGACCTTAAGGGAAAGACAATTGCCACAAATATCGGTACTATGAACCATATGCTTTTGCTCACAGCGCTTGAGCAGGCAGGGCTCTCCGAGTCTGATGTAAATATCACAAATATGTCAGAGGGTGATGCGACAGCAGCACTTGTAGGCGGCTCAATTGATGCGGCGTCAATCTTTGACCCACAGATGAGCAAGGCGGCAAAGGAAAGCGGAGGAAAGGTCATCTTTTCTTCAAAAGACCTTCCGGGCGAACTTTCGGATGTTCTCATCATTAAGGACAGTATTGTAAAAGACAGAGCCGATGAAGTGCAGGGCATTGTTGATGCGTGGTATCAGGTACAGGATAAGTACAATAAGGATTCTGACTCGGTTGTTGACCTTATCTCACCGAAGGCAGAACTTACAAACGATGAATTTTATTCATTGCTTGACGGTATTGATATTGCAACAAAGGATTATAACAAAGAAGTTTTTGCCAACAATGGCGAGAAGATGACTGCACTTGTAACTAAGGTCGCAAAATTCCTTAAGAGTGCGGATTGTATAGAATCTGTTCCGAGTGAGGATAAGATAAAAGCGTCAATCGTATCAACCTTTGTTGAGGCAGAGTCAAAATGATGAACGCACTTATACTTTCCGATAGCAATGATTTTAAAGCAACTCTTAAAGAAAAGCTTACAAACTATCACACATTGATTTCGGAATATGAAAATAAAGAAATCAGCTTTCTGGCTGTCGATTTGACCGGATTTGCTCAGGTTGATTTTAAAAGCTGGAAAAGTGCCAAAGAGCATACAGTCGATTTTCTTTTTGATAAACTGAAAACCTTTTTACCTGTTATCAAAAGTCAGGAGTGGGGGTCAATCGTCGTTCTCCTGCCAGACAGTGAAAATATATTTTTAAGCATCGCTGTGTCGGCTGCGGAAGGAATGCTCAAGAGCATTGCCTGCGAGCTTGCACCCGAAAATATAATTTTGAATGTGCTTAAAATTAAAGGTTCTGATCCCAAAAAATCTGCTGAGCTTGCAAAATTTTTCTCGGACAGCAGAGCATATCTAACAGCACAGGTTTTGTGTGCAGATTTAACAAGACTTCCCGATAAACTAAACATACAAACTGTGTCCAATCCCGTTGCCCTTGTTACGGGCAGCGGGCAGGGCATAGGACTTGCAATTTCAAGGGAGCTTTCAAATCTCGGATACAGAGTATGTGCCAATGATATAAAATTCAGTGATGAGGTTCTGTCGGAGATTGAAGAGAAGAACTGGTTCAATGCCTATGGTGATATTTCTATAAAAGAAAATACAGATAAAATAATTCGTAATATCTGCAACAGATACGGCAGACTTGATGTTCTTGTTGCAAATGCTGCATATATGAATATGACTCCGTTTGCAGATGTTAATAAAAAAGATTTTGAAAAACACCTTTCGGTCAATGTTGAGGGACATCTCAATATTCTGCAACAGGCTGTTGAGTTAATGAAAAAACAACGCTATGGCAGAATTATCTTGTTTTCTTCAATGTTCGGTGTTGAGGGTTGGAAAAATGCCTCGGCATATTCAGCCACAAAAAGAGCAATGATCGGTACTTGCAAAGCACTTTCAAAGAAACTTGAAAAATACAATATTTCGGTTTGTGCAATTGCTCCGGGCATTATCGACACACCGCAACTGCAGGCTGATGCAGATGACCTTGGTGTTACAAGAGAAGAAATGATAAAAATTTATGAAAAGGATATTCCTCTCGGAAGAGCGGGAAAACCCGAAGATGTTGCATATCTTGCAGGTTTTCTTGCAGGAGAAAACGCTCTTGCATTGAGCGGAAGCGTTATTCAAACAAACGGGGGAGAGAGCCGTTCAAGCTTTTAAACGGCAAATAATTCACAGGGAGATAATAGTTATGGCAGTAAAAACTTTGCTGAAAAATGCAGTAATTCTGACCTTGAATGAAAAAGACGAAATTTTAAAAAATACCGATATTCTCATAGAAGATGATGAAATAAAAAAGATTGAAAAAAACATTCAGCCGACAGCAGATGAGAATGTTATTGATTGTACAGACCTCTTGCTTACACCCGGTTTTGTGAATGCACATCTTCATTCCGATGAAAATATGTTCAAGGGTAAATATGACAATATGCCCCTTGAATTGTGGATGCTCTACTCATATCCTCCGACAGCGGAGTACGGAAACTTTTCCGAAAGACTTGTGTATCTTCGCACAATGGTTGGTGCGATTGAACAGATTAAATCGGGCGTTACCTGTTGTCAGGACGATGTTTCGGGACATCCGAGAACAACCGCTGAGGGACACAATATAATCTTTAAGGCATACAAGGACCTTGGTATGAGGGCGAATATTTCAACATCTGCTCTCCACAAAAATTTTCTTGATACCATTCCGTATCTTCGTGACTTTATGCCAAGTGATTTTCAGAAAAAGTTTGCAGACCCACTTCCTGCCGAAGAAGAGCTTAAAGAGGCTGAGCAGATTATTAAAAACTGGAACGGCAAGGATAATTTTAAGGTTACACTTTCTCCGATTGCACCGCAGAGATGCGACGATGATTACAACATCAAGGTGTTTGAACTCGCTGAAAAGTACGATTTGCCGTATCATACTCACATCTGTGAAACAAGGATGCAGAGAGAAACAGGCTTTGAGTTTTACGGAAAGACTATTTTACAGCATTGCAAGGACATTGGAATTCTCTCACGAAGAACAACAATTGCTCACGGCAACTGGCTTGAT
>CACXEX010000093.1 GCA_902766775.1 uncultured Ruminococcus sp.
AACGAACTTCTTGCACAGGCTACAACAAGAGTTCAGCCACCGTCTGACAAGGGTAAGCGTCTTAAAATTTACTATATGACACAGGCATCGGTAAAACCGCCGACATTCGTTTTCTTCTGCAACAATGCACAGCTTTTCCACTTCTCATATCAGCGTTATCTTGAGAACAGAATCCGTGAGGCCTTTGCTCTTGAGGGTACACCAATCAGAATTGTTGTAAGAGAGAGAGGAGAAAAGTAATGGAACATATTTCAGCGATTTTATCAAACTGCTGGTGGATGATATTGCTTTCGGCATTGATTGCATATCTCCTCGGCAGTATCAACACAGCCGTGCTTGTCACACGAGTTGTGACAAAGGGCAAAGATATTCGTCAGATGGGCAGCGGAAACGCAGGCTTTACAAATGTACTTCGCAGTGTCGGCAAAGTCCCTGCAATCATCACCATTGTGTGTGATGCGTTAAAGTGTATTATCGCCGTACTTATCGGCGGTTTCATCTTTTCATTTGCATCATCTGCATTTCAGGGTGAAAGTCCTATATTTATGAACGAGCTTATCAACTGCGGAAAATATGTTGCAGGTATTTTCTGTATTCTCGGCCATTCATATCCCGTGTATTTTCACTTCAAGGGCGGCAAAGGCGTTGTAACCGCCGCCGCTCTTATACTCACTGAGGACTGGCGAGTATTCATTGCAATTATCGCAACCTTCCTCATTATTTTCCTTTGTTCAAAAATCATCTCACTTGCAAGTGTTCTTTGTGCTATCCTTTATGCACCATATACATTCGCAATGACATTTATTTTTGACTATATCATCTTCAAGGATTATTCCCTTACATATGTAATATTCTCTACTGCGGCTGCTCTTGTAATCGGTATTTTCGTACTGGTCAAGCACAAGGAGAACATCAAAAGACTTATGCGCGGTGAAGAAAAGAAAATCACAGCCAAAAAGTAACGTCAGTATTGACCAAAAAGTGATTTGGTTGTACAATAACTTTGTATGATATTTGTTATATTTTAAATATTTCTGATACGGAAAATAAATTGTATTGAAAGGTTGAATTAAAATGTCAGATTGTATTTTCTGCAAAATCGTTGACGGCTCAATTCCGTCAAAAAAAGTTTATGAGGACGAAAAAATTCTCGCTTTCTATGACCTTGAACCACAGGCTCCCGTTCATGTGCTTGTAATTCCAAAGGAACATATCTGTTGTGCAGACGCCGTAACCGAAGAAAATGTAGGCAACATCGCCCACATCTTCACAAAGATTCCCGAAATTACAAAATCACTTGGTCTTACAAACGGTTACCGTATTGTAAACAACTGCGGTGAGGACGGCTGTCAGAGCGTAAAGCATATGCACTTCCACATTCTTGGCGGCAAAAAGCTCAACGGCACAATGGCATAAGAGGGGACAGAAACAATGGATACATATAAGATTAACATTGAAGGACTTGACAGGGAACTCAAGAAATTTCCTGTAAACGATAAACTTGACATTGCCGCTTTTATTATGTTTGGCGATGTTGAGGTTACAGAGGTTGCCGCAAGAGAACTTCTCAAGCGTGTTCCCGAACACGATGTTGTTGTAACCGCTGAAGCAAAGGGTATTCCGCTTTGCTACGAAATGGCTCGTCAAGGCTGCAGAAACTATGTTGTCGCAAGAAAAGGCCTTAAAGTTTATATGGGCAATCCGATTGAAGTGACAGTTAATTCAATCACAACAAAAAATGAACAGAAGCTCTACCTTGGCGAAGATGATGTAAATCTTCTCAAGGGCAAGAGAGTTCTCATTGTTGACGATGTAATTTCAACAGGCAACAGCCTCCTTGCACTCGAAAAGCTCGTTGAAAAAACAGGTGCAAATATCGTAGGCAAGGCCGCTGTTCTTGCCGAAGGCGATGCCAAAGACAGAGATGACATCATCTTCCTCAGCGAACTTCCGCTTTTCTTTAAGTAAAATAATTTTTAGGATTGATTTTTATGAAACGGCTGTTTGGACTTATAGGATTTACTTTCCTGTTTGTTCTTTCAGCCGTTTTTTATTCTGATTTTAACGAAATTGTTTTTGCAATTATCGGCTCACTGGGAGTGCTTTCCGTTGCAGTTGGTGCATTTTTAATTATTTCAAAGAAAAATAAATCATTCGGCAAGTCGCTTTTTGTATTTGCTTTTGCCGTGATTATTTCGGCACTTTACATCATCGGATATTCGGAATTTGCATATAACCCAATCGTAAATAATTATTCTGATAAAGAAATAACAGCAAGCGGATATATTTGTGATGAAATCACAACAACCGATTCATCTTGCAGTTTTGTTATCAAAACCGATGAAATCAACGGTCAGCCGTCTGATGCGAAGATTCAAATAATTTCATATTCAAATGTTGATGCAGAGCCGTTTGAAAAGGTCAACTTTACGGCTCATACCTATAAAAATAAATCAAATTCTCAAATAAGTCACGGAATTTTTCTGAAATCATATTCTGATGACAATTTCACAATTGAAGCGACAGGGGAGAAGGTAACTGATTTTTATTCGGTTGCGGTTTCAATTAGAACGGCAATGAAAAATTCTCTCAATATGTTGTTGCCCGAAGATTATTCAACGCTTTGCCGTGCCGTCCTTTTGGGTGAGAAAACGGCTCTTGATTCAAGCGTTACAGATGATTTTTCCTTGACAGGCACTTCATTTTTAATAGTGGTTTCGGGAATGCACCTTGTCATAATCACTTCGTTTGTATTATTCTTTGTGAGAAAATTAACAAGGAACAGATTCATAATAACAGGTGTTACCGCAGCCACGGTTTTTGCTTTTATGGCTGTAACAGGCTTTGCGCATTCGGTTGTCCGTGCGGGAATTATGATGATAATTGTTTCACTGGCATCGTCAGATCTTCGAAGAGCCGATTCGATGAACAACCTCGGATTTGCCGCAATTGTGCTCACAGTTTTCAATCCATATTCTGTGGCGGATATCGGAATGTTGCTTTCGTTTTCGGCAACGGCTGGCATAATCCTCTGGTCAAGACCAATTGAAAAGTCCGTGCTGAAATTCTTTCACTACAAAAACAAGCGCAGAAAAGGCTTTGCCGGAACAGTTGTCTATCACATTAAAAATCTCTTTAAAGTGTGCGTGAATATGCTGTCGGTTTCAATATCTGCATTTCTGTGGATTCTACCGATAACTGCCGTTGTCTTCAACAGAATTTCCCCGATAGTCATACTCGTTTCTCTGCTCTGTGAACCGTTTGTTTCAGCACTTCTTGTGTGTTCTCTTTTAAGTGCGGTTTTGTATATCTGTCCGTTCATATCTTTTCTGGCATATCCGTTTGCGCTCGTTGCGGGATTGTGTTCAAAGGTCGTTTTGTGGCTTGTGACAACTTTTTCACAACTTCCGTTTAGCACTGTCAAAACTCATTCGCTTTACTGGTTTGTGTGGATAGGTGTCAGCGTATTACTTGCGGTCGGCGGAATTTTCGTTAAAAAGCGAAAATTCTACATCAAAACGTCAATTCTATTTTCTCTTTCTGTGCTTGTAATCGGCGCATCGCTCGATGTGCTTTTGACCGCCGACAATGGCGAAATGAAAATCTATAATGTCGGCAACGGTGTTTTTGCAACAGTCAACTGTCCAGAAAGCTGTTCTGTAATTTCCTGTGGCGGTGATAAAACCGACGCAGAATATGTTACTGATGATATCGGTGAAAATGTTGCGGATATTGAATATTTAATAATTCCAAATCAGAACAATAAATATTCCTCACTTGAACGCTTTGTAGTCACAAAATTTGACTTGAATAATATTTTGGTATATGATAGTGACATTGAAAAGCAAAAACTTTTGAACGCTTTTGACGGCAACAGCCGACAGACTTTCGGCGGAAACGGGCATTTTACGCTGAACCTTTCTGACACCGTGACGGACGAAATAACGTGTGTTGACAAAACAATGTTTCAGTACATAAAAGGGAAAAATAAGACTGTATTGTTTGTTCCTTCAGATGGAGATATCTCAAAGCTGCCCGAAAAGTACCGTAATCCCGACTATCTGTTGATTGATTCCGTACCCGAAAATGCCGATTTGATATCATGCAAAACCGTGATATTTTCGGGAACTGAAAAGCAGTTCAAGAAAAATTATGATTCTATAAAAGAAATATGTACAACCGTTGTTGCCACGACAAGTGGAAATGTAACGGTTAATCTGAACGGAGGATAAAATGCCACGCATCACCGAAGCAGACCTGAAAAAACAAATTAAAAACAAAAGTTTTTCGCCTGTCTATCTCATCTACGGCTCGGAGCAGATGTTTGTAAAAAGCTACACCAAAAAGCTTTGCGAGGCTGTTGCAGGCAAAAATCCGTCCA
>CACXEX010000094.1 GCA_902766775.1 uncultured Ruminococcus sp.
ATCCCCGAGAACCTTACGAGGGTTGTCGGGGTGTGGATGCAGTTTTTCAATTGCAATCGTAGTCAATGTCGGTTTTCTCTCCATTACTTTTCACGCTCCTTTTTTTCGGCAATAACATGCAAGCCTCTGAAACAATCATCACATAGATCTATTTTAATTTTTCTCTTGCGTTCAACAGGAATTGCAAGCCCGATAAGGCTAAAGTAATCATCATTATCAACCCCTAAATAAAATTCCTTCATTCCAACTGTGTACGGATCTGCGATAACTTTGTTACAACTATCACACCGATAGACTCTCATTTACTTTCATTCTCCTTACAATCAAATAGCCGATACTCCGACACACTCAAAGCCCTGTGTCAGATTTTCCGCTTTGAGCCTTTCATTTTCGGCTCTGAGCTCGTTGTTCTCTGCTTTGAGTCGGTCAATAATGTCAAGCTGTACATTTGTGATTTCATCGGCAATTACATTTCGGTTGTTGAGGTGCTTAATATCAAGCTCCTTTTTTGCCGACTCTCTCTTGATTTCGCTTTTGCTCTTCCAATTTCTGAAAATCATTTTTTACTCCTTATAGCTTGCACAAATATAATCCTCTGCTGTTTCTTCAATTTCGATATGCCCCTTATCTGCGAGGCTTTCTTCAATCAGTTTCAAATCAAACGGCAAAGGCAAATTGTTCTTTTCACAAAGTTCATTAAAGCCATTGAAAGCTCTAACAATTCTGTCTCTTAAATATCTGACATCGTTATGTGCGTCAATAAGTTCAATTTTTGTTAAAGCTAATCTTACTTGCACATCTTCAAGCTGTCTCTTGCAACGCTTGTATTTCTTTCTTGATACAAAAATCATTTTTCGACACTCTCCTTTACAATTTTTTCGGCTCTCACACCATAATGTTTCTTCATTGATTCAAGATTGCCTTTTGCGTTACCGTCCTTAACCGGCAACTGCTGTCTTGCCTTTGTAGGATAATCATCGCCTGTCAATTGTTCCCACATTTCTCTGCGGTTGTCTTTAAGGCAAGCGTTGAGATACGACATAACAACCTGTTCAAAAGGTACTTTACTGCCGAACCTGTCAATAAGCTCATCGACAATCTTATTCATATGCCGTCTTGCGTAATCTTTAGGCTTTTTGTATTTTCTGACTGAGTTCCACAACTTGATATGTACATTCTCATGTGTCAGCTCATCAATTGCCTTGGCCTGCAACTCGCACAGCTTAACGAGGTCAACCTCATCTTTGCCGTATTCCTTGCAAACTTCCGAAAGCGTTACACTTGCATTTCTCACAGAGTCAATCTGCTGTTCCTGTTGGACAAGCAAAAATTCCGTCTTGAGCTTCAGTTCACGATACTCCTGAAAGAATTTTAATTTATATGCGGCAGTGTATTTTTCACTGAGCAAACCAACCTTGCACATAGAATAGGCGTTAGCAAGTTCCAGTACCAATAACCTATCAAATAACTTTAGTGATACAACTTCAAGATGATTAACCTCTCCGTCAATCCACCTTTTCGCCATATCGTTGAGTTCGTCAAGTGTTTTGTCATTCATTCATCACACACCACCCTTGCCTTGAAAAGGTTCTGAATAGGTATGCCAAATTTGTTGGCAAGCCTCGACAGCTCTTCCACCGTAAAAGTACCCGGATCCTTAATTCTCTTTCTGTAGGTTCCCTCAGAGCAATGTGCTACAAGAGCCTGTCCTTCACGGTCAATACTCCTGATTTCTGCCTCATATTGTATATTGGCAATCAGCTGTCTTTTCATCTTATCCTCGGGCTTAGCTAATTTTCTCGGCATTCTTCTCACCCTTTCATTATTTATTCCTGTAATCTGGTATCGACTTTTGCTTTAGTAGCTTTCATAAACTTGCGAAAAAATTTCACTCGGATGATATGCAGGCATCAGATTTATTCTGTTCGGACAATTCTCCTCTGGTTCTGCAACACCTTCTTCAATTTCAAGCAAAACTTTTTCAGCACCATCTCGTTTGATTTCGTTAAGCTGACCAATTAAGTCGTCAATCCTTACTGTAATTCGGCTCACTTTCTCACCCCTTGTCGGTTCTTGGGTCAGTCTTTGCATTCAAATACACAGCCGTAGTCGCTGAGCATAATGCGAGCCGGAATGCCTTCTTCGGCTTCTTCAATTGTGAGGTCGGCACATTCATAGCCGTCTTTCTCCAACATTTTAAGCTCTTTGATGAGGTCTTTTATTCTCACTCTGATTTCATTCATAATAATGATTCTCCCTACTTTTATTTTCCCTGTAATGTGGCATCGGTTCTTTACAAGGTATTAAATTCTCTTAAAGCTCTTACGACCTCGGGCAGAACTTCCACTTCTGCCTTTGAAGGTCGTTCTTTTTTTGTAACCTTATCAATGAAATCTACAAGGCACTTTACAACCTTTGCTCTGTCATCATCACTCATCATTCTTCTCACCCCCTTGCAGTTATTTCCCTGTAATGTGGTATCAGCTTTAAAATAATTTGACATTATACAAAAATATTTGTATAATGAAATTAGCCTATTTTTGGGCAAAAGGAAGGAGTTGGTTATTTTGACCAAACTTTTGACTTTGCCGGTTCCTGTTAAATGCGAATGCTAAGGCTATCACAGCGGAGCCAAACCGCTTAAGTGACGCAGTAAATCAAGAAATCGGTAGTCCTTTTGCTGATGTCAGATGTTGAGACGAAGTTTACTGGTTCCTCACCAGTTAAAAAAGCGAGAGAAACCTTTGTACTCACTTCTGAGTGCAATTTACACAGGTAAAAAAATTGGGAACAAGTACCGATGAAAGGACCGTCGGTGCTTGTTTTTTTATGTCAAAAACAACTCTGCCCTTTTGCTCAGGTCTGCTATATCAAGACATTCACAAACTTTTTTTGCTTCTCTTAAAGTAAATTCGGACTTACCCGTTATTTTAGATGAAAGAGAGTTGGGTGATATGTCAAGTTCTTCTGCAAGTCTTACCTGTGTGTAGCCTGCATTTTTTATTAACTCTTTGAGTTTCTTAGAATTGATTTTCTCACCCCCTTGCAGTTATTTCCCTGTAATGTGGTATCGGTTCTTATGCGGTTCAATACGATTAAAAAAAAAAAAAAAAAAAATATTCTGGGATTTTTTCTTTCTCAATTTCCAAAATTGAACAAGCATTGCATATTTCTGACTGTTTCCATTGGGTTTTCCCATTCATTTTGAGAGAAATGCTCCGCTCAGAAAGTCCCATTTGGTCAGCAAAGCTAACTCTTGTTCTGCATTTTTCCCTAATTCGTCCCTCTAACTTACTATAATCAAACGGCATACAATCACCTCCTTAGTTCAATCTC
>CACXEX010000095.1 GCA_902766775.1 uncultured Ruminococcus sp.
ACACGGCATATATGAGCCGTCAACAGGTCTTGGACGGCTTGACGCCGCAATTGCGGCTATTTTGCTTGTATCAACATCTTTCAAAAGCTCCTCGATAAGCGTGTGCAACTGCGCTGTGTGATGAAACACCGCATCACTTTGGCGAAGTCCGAGCTGTCCTTCCTTTACGGGGAGAAGTTTTTTCTGCTGAACCATTTCGCCCGTTTCGCTGTCATAAAGAGCGGTTGATGTTGTGTAATTTGAAGTGTCAATTCCGAAAAAAAGGCTCATATTACTTCTCCGACTTTCCCGAAATTTCACGGGAATATGCACCAAGAATACCGTTTACAAACTTGCTCTCGTCAATTGTATACTTCTTTGCAAGTTCAACAGCCTCGTTGATTGAAACGCTCTGCGGAACATTGTCAAGATACTTCATCTCATAGATTGCAAGGCGGAGAATTGCAAGCGACGGCTTTGAAATTCTCGAAAGAGTCCAGCCTTTTTTGAGGTGGCTTGCAATGATTTCGTCAATCTCTTCGTGCTTGTCCTCAATGCCTGAAACTACTGCCTGAGCATATGCACAAACACCGCCTACAAACATTTCGGAATTATCGTCTATTGTTTCTTCAAGGGGTTCGTCATCAAAAGACTTTGAGAACAAAAGCATAAAAGCCTGCTCTCTTGACTCACTTCTTGTGAGATTAACTTCTTCTTCAAAAATGTCACTTGTTTCAGCGTCATTTACTTCAATTTCATTTAATTCGTTGTTCATTTCGTTATTCATAATAAACCCAACTTTTCATTTACCAAATTTTATTGTAAAAAATATTTCACAAGAATTATAACATAATAAAAAACGAATGTAAACAAAAATCAATAAAGATGTCCGTGATAAAATCATTTGAACTTTGAGAACTTCTTTCTGAACAAATCTTCAATGATTTTGGCACTTTCATCGCAACCGAATGCGTTTGATTTTATGTACAAATCGTAGTTATCGGCATTGCCCCATTCGGTTGAAGTAAAGTATTTGCAATGGGCGGCTCTTTCACGGTTTACTTTCTTAACCTTTTTAAGAGCATCGTTCTTTGAAAGATTGTCCCTCTTTGCAATTTTCTCTGCCTCGGTGTTTTCATCTGCCGATACAAACACATTAAATGTGTGCTTTTTATTTTTCAAAATTTCATTTGCAAGTCTGCCGACAATTACGCATGATTCAGTTTGTGAAATAGTTTTAATTACATCTTTTTCACGGTTAAAAAGGCTTTCAACGCTCGGCATATTTGCCGTGTCAAGCGGTCCGCCGTACCATGCAAAGAAGTCATGCATTACGGGATTTTTGATTGTCTGCTCGTTCTTTTCGATAAAATTGGGAGAATATCCGCTTTTCTCAACAACAAGCTTTATCAGCTCGTTATCGTAATACTTAAAGCCAAGACTGTCAGCAAGCGCCTTTGCAATCTGTCTGCCGCCGCTACCGTATTCTCTTGACACGGTGATGACATATGTAGGATTCTGCTCGTTATCTGTTGTTTCGTCAACCTGAACTGACGGTGTCTTTTTGAGGAGTTTATCCCTGTATTTTCCGAATGCCTTATTGATGATACCGAGAATAAAACCAACAAGAAATGCCGCAATTACTGTTCCTACACCGACACTTCCGAGGCTGTGAATCATAATAAGACAAGCCGCAGCAGACACAACAACCATAGTGATATCAAAAGCCATTTTCACTTTTGAAAATTCAATTTTTGTAACCTGCGAAACTGCTGACATTACACCCTCACCTGCAAGCGGGATGACATCTGCAGGCAGATACAGGAAAATACCGACTGCGATAATAACTGTGCTTGCAAGCATCATCAAAACTCTGACAACAAGATTATCGGGTGTCGGAAAGAATGATGCAAGGTAGTTGCAGAATGTTGTAAAGTAACCGAATATTACGCCTACGGGAATTTGCAAAAGGCTTATCAGCTTAAAATTTTTGCGGAGTAATAAGAACTGAATAAACACAAGAACGATGTGGAATATTATTGTCGCCTTGCCCATTTCTATGCCCCATATGCAAGTCATTGTATATGGGATTGAACTTACGGGTGATACACCGAGGTTTGATTTTACCGAAACTGCAATTCCTATTGTCATTATAAAAAGGCCGATAAAATACATCGGCAATCTGATTTTCATATTTTTTAAATTCATTACATATCTTCCTTTTCAAAATGCTTTGTCATATTTTCATACACTTTTGCAAGCAGACTTTGGAACGTTTCCTTTTCTTCTCTTGAAAGGCCATCTGTTGCAATACTTTCAACAGTATCAAATTTTTCATTAAGATATTTTACATACTCTTTTCCCTTTTCGGTGAGAAAAACATAAAGTGATCGCCTGTCACCGCCGAGTGATTTTCTCTCGATATAACCCTTTGTTTCCATACCACGCAAAATTACCGTTATTGATGCCGGTTCAATGTGGCAACCTGCAGCAATATCTTTTTGAACAGAACCGTCATGGTCTTTTAGGTAATCAAGTATTTTCGGCTGACCTGATGTTAGTCCCGAATCTTTTATACTGCTGAGAAGTGCCTTTTGCACAAGCATATGGTCGGACATCAGCAGATAGTGAATTGACTCTTTCATACATAACCTTCTCTCAATAGTTATAATTCTAATTATTATAATTCTAATTATATATCCAAGCAGAGTAAATGACAAGTTTTTGTAAAATTTTCAGCCTATTGCGCAGTATTCTTTGTTTACATAAAGGATTTTTTATGCACAAAAAAGCAGAGGACGCTATGCCCTCTGCAAATTTTATGCTCCTATTACCGATATATCGTCATAATCAACCTCATAATGAGTAACCACGGCATCATCAATAATCAGGACAGATGTATCGTCAAGCTGAGATTTAGGAACGATTACCGACACGCCTTGGTCGCTTATATAGCAAAGACATTCCGAAAATCCTTTTGCCTTGACAATGCTTTCAATGCTGTCCTGAATTGTAAAGGTTTTTAGAAGTTCTTCAACATTCTTTTCAGCCTCGCTTTTATCGGCATCGGACGAACTTTCAAGATTGAAAATTTCTTTTGCATCATCAATTATTTTATCCTGAGTTGCCTGCCGTTTTGTTCTTTCGGCTGAAAAATAGCTTTTACTCTCGTTTGAAAGTGCCGCCGTCTGCTGCGCCTCATCACCTGATGCCGAAGCGGTTGCACTGACATATGATGCCGCCCCGAGTTCTTTGGCACTCTGGGGGGTTTTTGCTCCCGAAAGTTGCCAGTTTATGTACACCGCCGCTGAAAGTGCAAGCACAAGTGATGCAAAAACGATATATTTTTTCTTAGATTTCATATTACTCCCGACCTTTATTCTGATAATTTTGTAATACATACTTTTGCTGTTGAGATATCAAGCGCTTTTGTGACAGCATCGGTGACACGCTCAACCACAACAGGATCATCACCGCCTTCACACACTACAAGCACTCCTCTTATCAAGGGTTCAATTTCCTTAGTTTTTGTTGTGCTGTTGTCAAGATAAACATATTCAACGGAATTTTCCATTGTAAGCAAAACTTCCGTCTTGCCTGCTCCCTGAATTTTTGAAATCACCGTCTGCAAATCATTTTCTATTTTTGTGCTGTATGTTTTAACGGAAAATGCCTCATCTCCTTTTCCTGATGTCAAAGAACCGAAATCAACCCAGTTTGAAAGAAATATTAAACCTATACCGATGAGTCCGACAACGATTATAATATTTCTTATTTTTTTACTGTCGAGGATTGATTTCAGCTTTGAACTTGTTTTGTCTTCCATAATTCACTCCGTCATAATGTTTGGTGTAATTCCGAAATTGTCATAAACAATTGA
>CACXEX010000096.1 GCA_902766775.1 uncultured Ruminococcus sp.
AAGGTCGCCTGCAGGCGTCTGATACAGGCATTGATGCCGTCTGCCTTTTTCAAGCATAAGCTGTGAACGCATGGGACCTTTGCGTGTAATTGTCACCGTATTGTCCTGAACTTTGATGAGATTGTCGTAAAAGCTCTGCGGTGCATCCTCGTCATATTCTTTATAGCCTATGTAACAATGGTCTTTTTTCATCAGAAAATTTCCCTCTGTGAGAACCTCAATTCTGTCGCTTTCATCGTCAAGAATCTGTTCGCCCAGAATGGAAATCATATATTTGCATTTTTTCTTTTCCTTATCTGTCATATCTTCCCTCGTTAATACTGTTCAATGTCAATTTGTGTAACAGTATGCTCCATATTTCTGCCGAGAAACAGTCCTGCAACGCTTTTAAATCCGTCGGGAGTGTCGCTTACATAAAATTCCGGAGTCTGATGCACACCGTCTGTGTTGAGCAGATTGTTTTCTCTGAGAATTTTTGAGCAATAGATTGCAGTTTCATATCCCGAATCAACAAGAGTAACGCCGTCACCCATAAAGTCAGCAATTGCGTCACGCAAAAGCGGATAGTGAGTGCAGCCGAGAATGAGGGTGTCAACGCCTGTTTCCTTGAGTTCGGAAAGATATCTTCTGATGACAAGCCGTACAATCTGATCGTCACGACAGATGAAACCGTTTTCAACAAGCGGAACAAAAAGCGGACACGCCTGCTCATAAACTTTGTATTTCGGATTAAGCTTTTCAAGACGGAGCTTGTAGCTGTGGCTCGAAATGGTTGCGGCAGTGCCGATAATTCCGATTTTACCGTTCTTTGTTTTTCGGTCGGCAATGAATGCGGTCGGGTTTACAACACCCGTGTACGGAACGGAAAGCTTTTCTTCAAGCATATCGCCTGCAACCGAACTTACCGTACCGCAGGCTGCAACAACTGTTTTAACATTGTGTTTCAACAGAAAATTTGCGTCCTGAAGGGCATACTTTGAAATTGTTTCACGGCTTCTGTTGCCGTAGGGTACTCTTCCCGTATCTCCAAAGTATATTATTTTCTCGTTTGGCAGCACATGCAAAAACTCTTTTACAGCGCTGAGTCCGCCTAATCCTGAGTCAAAAACTCCGATAGCATCTTGACAAGACATAATAAAACCTTCTTTTACATTAATATACAGCTTAAATAATAACACAATAAAGTGTTTCTTGCAAGTCAAAACCTTTGACAAATCTATTAAATAATTGTATAATCTAATAAATGCCCCTTACTTCTGTAATCAGTGGGGGACAGTTCAAAGTTTCAGCAGAAGAAATGTCTCCTCCTGAAACTTTGATAAACATATATTTAACAGACTAATCCGAGAGGAAGATTAAGTTGGAATTTAAAAAGGCATTTGATTTTATCGTTAGCAAGGTCGAAGAAGAACTTGTAAAACAGAACTACACTAAGCAAAAAGTTGTTGCCGATAACGACAATGAACTTGTAGCTCTTTTTACAAGCACAGCCCTTGCTTATTCGGTAGTATATTATAAGGATAAGGAACAGATGGTTCTCCGTTCCTGCACAATGACCGATGAAGGTCCAGACAATGAATGGAAAACACTTGCAACTTGGCTCTATGATGAAACGGTAGGTACTCAGAAAGACGCCGAAAGTATTGCAAATGACTTTATTGAGGGCGTATCAGGTACGCTTGCAATTAAGAGAGCAAAGCAGGTTAAGCAGAAAAAGAAAAAGGATGATGACGGCAACGCCGATCCTAAATTTCTTGCAAAGCGTTTTGTAACATATTTCCCCGAACTTCGCGAGGAAATCAAAAACGAAGAGGATTGTTATTTTCCATTCAGAGGTGCAACATTCGCAAAAGAACACATTGCACCGAGAATTCCTGCCTATATAAAGCGTGCAAACAAGAACGAAATTGAGAAATTTGCAAATGTGTTCAATGTTCAGTATAACAACGGTGACGCTGACACAAGGGCAATCATCACAATCGTTTTGCTCAACTCACTTGATGATGCTGAGTACAACACACTTTATGAGCATTTCAGCGATGACCTCAAGGTTGCCGCTTTGAATGCAAGAGCTTTTAAGGGCAAAACAGTAAAGCCTGAGAAGGTTAAGAAAGTAAAGGCTAAGGCAAACACATTGTCAAACAGCTGATTTAATTGAATTTCACCGTAAAATCCCGTCTTAGCGGGCGGGTTTTACGGAATATTGCAGAAAACACAGAATTTCTGCGGATAAATTGCAAAAAAGGCTTGACTAAAGCCTTTATATATGGTAGAATAACCTTACCTCTGAAAGGGGCTTATTTTTTTGTGCCCTATTGAGGGAGGCTAAAATATTCCGAAAAAACCGGGAGGTGCCGTTATGAGAGTTAAAATCACATTGGCCTGCACAGAGTGCAAACAGCGTAATTACAACACAATGAAGAACAAGAAGAACAGTCCTGACAGACTTGAAATGAACAAGTACTGCCGTTTCTGTAAAAAACACACTCTTCACAAGGAAACAAAATAATGGAGGTACAAAATGGCTGAGAAAAAGTCTGAAACTGCAAAGGCAGCTACTAAGAAGCCTGCTAAGAAGCCTAATGTTTTCAAAAGGCTTGCAAAGTACCTCGGCTCCTGTAAGAGTGAAATCAAAAAGATCACATGGCCTACACCAAAGCAGACAACAAAGAACTTCGGTATTGTTATCGCTATGGTAGCGGTTGTCGGCGTGTTCATTTTTGCCCTTGATCAGGGTTTATACGCTCTCGTTGGTCTTTTTATGAACACAACCGCCTGATTCGTATCTGACATTACTTGAATCACGAAAGGAAGAAAGTTGTTATGGCAGAATCAGAAGCTAAGTGGTATGTAGTTCATACCTATTCGGGTTATGAGAACAAGGTCGCAACAGATCTTATGACCACAGCCGAAAACAGAAATCTTCAGGATATGATTATTGATGTCAAAGTTCCTGTTGAAATCGTAACCGAAACAGTGGGTGATAAGACCAAAGAGGTTGAAAACAAACTGTTTCCGGGATATGTTTTTGTGAAGATGGTCTATACCGATGAAACTTGGTATGTTGTTCGCAACATCAGAGGTTGTACGGGATTTGTAGGACCGGGATCAAAACCTGTTCCACTCACAGATGCGGAAGTTTACAGAATGGGCGTTGAAACACGAAGCGTTAAGCTTAACTATTCGGTAGGCGACACAGTTCGCATTATAGACGGTCCGCTTGAGGATTTTGTCGGTGTTGTTGAAGAAATTGATGCTGACAAAGATTATGTCCGCGTAGTTGTTTCTATGTTTGGACGAGAAACTCCGGTTGAACTTGAGCTTGCTCAGGCTGAACCGATAGAAGATTAAAAACAATAATCAGCCGATTGGCTTTTTATTGGGAGTGTAATGCTCCCTGTGGGAGGGACCCTACACAGTGGCGTCCCGCAATTTACCACGAATTTTGGAGGTGCAAACACAATGGCTCAGAAGGTTGTAG